>CANRVK010000008.1 GCA_947643285.1 uncultured Eubacteriaceae bacterium | reverse complement strand
CAAACCCACCCCTTTGCATTACGTTGGCCCTACATGAGCGGTGCGGTGACGCGCCGATTTTTTTGTGTCAATTACTACTGGAACGGAGGGGGAGCGCGGCTTCGTTGGAATAGATACTTCCCTGTGCGACCCTCCAGCCAAAGTGTTTTTTTATACTCACATTTATGAATAAATACTGTTACTTTATAAAAATGGGGTAAATATTAGATTTAAAAATACTCTTATAGGAAATGTAAAATAATATACAATGAGGTAAAAATGTGATGAACTTTTTTAAAAAGACGAAAGGTTCTATAACAGTGTTAGTGACACTGATTCTTGTGCCAACCATATTTTTTGAGGGATTTATGGTAGATTTGGCACGTATTAAATTATACAGTAATCAAGCAGTTATGACCGCTGATAACTATGGAGAAGCAGTAATCAGCATGTATGATAATCTCTTAAAGGAACTTTATGGTCTTTTTGCAATTACGCAAGAATTTTCGCAAGATGAAGAAGTACTAAAACAATTATCAAATCTGGAAGAATATATAAAATCTTCTTTTTATCCAACAGAAAATGAAATAGGCTGGAAGCATTTAGAAGGAGTACAGGGATATATGGGGTTTAACTCGTCACGAGAGGGGTTTATGCCTTATAAAGATGCAGATGTCGCTTTATTTTATGAAGTAGTGCCTGATTCGGCGCTTTCTAACGCCAGTATATTAGGAACTCAGATAGGAGATTTTATGAAGTTTCGTATTGCACTAACATTATTTGATAGTGATGATGCGATTTTTGATGCGATAGAGGCTATTTCTAATGGAGAAAAGGATGCAGAAGCGATTGAAAAACAGAGTGAACTTACGGAACAGGCAAGAAAGGTATTAGATAGAACAAGAGAGTACTATGAAATATTAAAAAGACTGAATCATTATCCAGATTATATTGATGGGGTTAATTCTGCTTATGAAGCTGTAAAAAGTGGTTTTTCAACTATTACAGGGGCAAAATATTATAAAACTTATCGAGATTATGTTGAAAATAAAGAATCGATTAAAGATGCGGTGGAGAAAAGAGAAGAGTTAGAAGACGGAGAAGAATTATCTGCTCAGGAAAAGAAATATGCAGATATGTATGATGATTATTGGGGATGTGCGGAATCAGGATCTTTAGAAATTTATGAGGATTATACAGAGAATAGAGAAGAAGTGAAAAAGGCAGCAGAAAAGAAAAGTGCAGGACAGAGTTTATCGACAGAGGAAAAGAAATACGCAAAATTGTATGAGGAACATTGGGATAACGAAGAGAAAAGGAAGGAAAAACTGAAACAACGCTTTGATAATTATTTAGGAATGGTGATTGCTTCTACAGAAGATAACATAGTAGATTTTGAATCTTTTGATAGTCTGGTAAATGAGTTAGCGATAAAGGCAAATGAAGTAAAGAACGAACTGAGGGTATTGAAGGGCTGTAGGGATTCGTTGAATGAAACACTACAAAGCGAAAAGGTATCTGGTCGTATTAAAGAAGGAATGGAAGAAGATTTAAAGCAGATTGATAAGTTGTTTGAAGCGAATGGGACTTATAGTGCAGATAATTATATTAAACTGGCAGAGTTTATTGGCGAAAATTCTACTTGCAATGCTGATTATGAATTACAGACAGAAAATATTTCTCTTAGGATAGAGGAAAGGGAAAATGCTCATCTGGAAGTTTCTAGAAGTGTGCCAGAATGGCATGGTTCTTTAAATAAAAATAAATATAAGAATTTTATGAATGTAACTGCTTATAGGGAATTGTATTCTTCATTGAATGATTGTTTTGAAACGGGAAGCAGTTCTGAGGCAGAGGAAAAGGCTAAAAAGAAGAAAAAAGAGGCAGAAGACAGTCAGAAGGAAGCCGAAAAACAACTGAATGAAGATGAGGAAACTTCTGCTAGAGATATTCCAGAAAGTTTTCATTTTGGGAATGGACATAATCAAGGTGAGTTCAAGGTAACGAATATGATAAAAAATGCAGCTTCTCTTTTTAAGTCTAATAGTTTTGCAGAAGCAGGGAATAAACTTTTAATTAAAGCTTATACAGTAGCTTATGATTTCAGTATGTTTTCAAGCCGTGTTACAAATGTAAAGGAGGGGGAGGAAAAGAAAAAATCTCTTACAGGATATGAGATGGCGGAAAATATCAATTATCTGTATCAGGCGGAGCTGGAATATTTGTTTGGAGGACTTAATTCATCTGCAAATAATTTGAAATCAGCGAGAAATTGGATTTTGACTTTTCGCAGTGTAGTAAATTATGTAGCAACTTATTCTATAGATGAGATAAATAAACCAATTCAATCTATTGCTAAGTTAGCATCTTCTGTAAATCCGCTTCTGGGTGTGGTAGTTTCAGGAGTTCTTCGACTGGCTGTAGCTACGATAGAAACGGTAGGGGATTGGGAAGAACTGAAAAAGGGAGAAGGCGTGATTGTCATAAAGCAAAAGTTAAAAGATCTTACTTCTTATGATAAATTTAAAGACATGATTAAAACGGATGGAAATGAAAATATACCAAGCTCTTCTAATACAAACTCGAATAATGATAAGAAAAAATTTTCTGATATAAAGTTAAATTATGAACAGTATTTATTAGTTTTGATTATTTTTTTGACAGAAGATAACCAACTACTAGAACGAACGGGAAATTTGATTACTTTGAATGTCAATACAGTAAAAAAGCATTTAAAGAAAGGGGAAAATCTATCGGAATTGGAATTTAAGCTGACAGATGCTTATACTGCTGTGAATGCGACTTGTGAGGTGCATTTGGATTTTGTGGTGATGCCAGATGGATTTGCAAAGAAAGTGGCAGATGATGATACTTATGAGGAAGTGAAGACTTTTGAGAAGAATCGTTATAAATTTACTGTTACTAGAGGATATTGATAAAGATGGTGCTGGGAGAAAATTATGAGAGATACTGATGAGATGAGAAGGAAGAAAAGTTTTTGGAAGAGTATAAAGAATGAAAGTGGAATGATGGTGGTGGAAGCAGCACTTTCTTTTGTCGTGTTTATCATGGTATGTCTGGCGATAGTATTTTTGATTAATATTTTTACGGTGCACAATAGGATTCAATTTGCGATTAATTCCGCGGCTAAGGAGATCGCAAGCTGTACTTATTTGACAGAGGTGTTAGGACTGAGAGAGGCTATGAAAACAGTCGCATCGGATGGGAAACCATATATGGATAAGATTGATGATACAACAGATCAGGTTGTGGATAGTTTGAATCAGATTCAGAATTTATATTCAGATGGGCAGACAGTGGTGGAAAATGCTTCCAGTTTGGAGCTTAATCAGGCTTCTATCTCTAGCATGAAATCTAGTCTTTCTAAATTTAAGGATGATGCGAGTGTTACAGTGTCTTCTGTCAAGGCTTCTATTTCTAGTACAAAGGATTTATTCAGTGATAGTACTGGATTGATAGCAGGAGTTATTTATATGATAGCGGATAAAGCTACTGATACAGTAAGAAGGATAATAGGGAGTGCTATGGCGACGGGGCTTACGAAACATTATCTGAAACAAGGGGAAAAGAGTGCAGATGATTATTTGAAATCTTATCATATTAAGGATGGGTATGATGGGTTGGATTTCAGTGGTTCTAGTTTACTTTGTGATGAAAAGATGAGGGTTGTGGATATTGTAGTGGAGTATGATATTGAGCTTGATTTTTTAAAGTTTGTGCTGCCGGATGTGAGTTTACATGTGGTGCAAAGAGTGAGCGTTGCTGCATGGGTGGGAGGAGATGATCAAGAGGTGGTGTTAGGAGAGTAAGGTTTTTTTCAGATGGTGGTTTTTGGGTTTATAAATGGGTGGGAGAAATGATTTTGAGTGTGAAAATGGCAGGATAGAAGTGAGGAAGATTATGGAAGTTGTGATAAGTACAATAGTAGGGGCGATTTTACTGATTGTTTTGTTTTATATTGGGATTGTGATGGTAGATACAAGGCTTTCATTAGATATCAGAAAAGAGAAAAAAGTCCCTGTTTCTATTGTGATAACAGGGGTGATAACTTTTTTGGGGTGGTGTGCTGTTTGCTTAGATGGGGGGATTTATGAAGATAAGGTGCAGCTTTTTTTGACGTTTCTGCTGATATGTGGTATGGCGGTGTTAAATGTTACAGATTTGGAGAGGAATATCATACCGAACTTGGTTTTAAAAGTTATGCTTTTTTTGTGGATTGGTGTGGTGGGATGTTATCTGATTTTTCATATAGAGTATGGAATTTCTCTTTTTTTGCAGGCGTTGGCAGGAGGGTTGATCAGTGGGATCGCATTTATGTTGTGTTATGTTCTGTCTAGGAAGCAGTTGGGAGCAGGGGATGTGAAGTTGGTATTTGTGATGGGGCTATATCTTACAGGGCAAAAGATTATGGGGGCGTTAGTCTATGGGATGCTTCTTTGTTGTGTTTATTCTATAATACAGCTTTGTCGTAAGAAAATCGGGTGGAAGGATGGAGTGCCTTTGACACCGTTTTTATATTTAGGAACTTTAATTACACTATTTATATTATAAAAAGGGAAAATGGAATGAAAAGTAAAAGAATCATGTTGGTATTGGTGATGTTGGCAGTTTTGATCGCTGGATGGTATTTTTCTGTAAAGGCTGCGAGTGGTGTTGAGGTAAAAGAAAAGCAGGAGGAATTAGTGCAGAAGGCGGATGTTCTGGCTTCTAAGGAACTTTATATCAGGGCGATACCGCTTTATGAGGAGGCGCTTCGGTATAATACAGATGCGAATGTGGAGATTGAGGAAAAGTTGTTGAAGGCTTATCTTGATTTTGGACAAGAGGATTTGTATGTCAGTTTGATTGAGAAGAGGATTTCGAGGGAGAGGGCATCGGAGGAGGAGTATCAGGCTGCGGCACAGTATTATTTAGATAGTAGTACCTTAGAAAAGGGAATGGAAGTGTTAAAAAAGGGGATGGGGAGGTTTGAAACAGGGGTTTTGGAGGAGATGTATGAGGAAAATCGGTATGGGTGTTCGATAAGGTTTACTTCTTATCAGGAGATTTTGCCGACTTTTGATAATAATTATATGCCAGCTTTTGATGGGGAGAAGTGGGGATATGTCAATGATAAGGGGAAAATGGTGCTGCCTTTTCAGTATGATTCTGCTACGAGGTTTAATCGAGGTGGGTATGCGGTGGTATCTTATGAAGGAAAGTATTATGTGATTACGAAGAGTGGGGCTAGATATGGAGTAGATGAAACGGGGTTGACAGATGTATATGGAGTGACGGCGAGTTATGTGTTGGGGCAAAAGGATGGGTATTATAGTTATTATAATTATGATTTTGAGTGTGTAGCTCCTTCTCATCAGTATGAAGAGATGACAGAAAATGCCTGTGGTCTTGCTGCTGTAAAAAAGGATGGGAAGTGGGGGATTATTACGGACAGCGGATCTGGTGTGGTGGATTTTGTGCTGGAAGATGTGGTGGTTAATTCTTTAGGGGCTGTTTATGCAAATGATGTGGCTATGGTGAAGAAAGATGGGCTATGGTGTTTGATCGATAGAGAGGGGAAGGAGCTTTCTGAGATGAGATATGTAGATGCAAAAGCGCCGGAATCGAATGGATATATTGCAGTTGCAAATGAAGAGGGACTGTGGGGATTTATCAATCAGAAAGGGGAAGTTGTGATTGATTATCAATATGTGGATGCGAGGTCTTTTAGTCAGCATCTGGCAGCGGTGAAAGTGGGAGGAAGCTGGGGATATATCAGTGAGAAAAATGTGCTGGTGATAGAACAGTTTATAGAAGCAGCAGAGCCTTTTCATAATGGGATCGCTCAGGTGAAGTTTGCGGATGGAGAAGGATTGATTATGTTGGATTATGTTGGAGAATAGATGGAGGATGTGGTTATGAATAGTGAGAGATTTAAGATACAGAATTCTCTGGAGGCTAATTATTTGTGTGTGGAGATGAGAGAACCGATCAGGCTGGATGCGATAGCTATGAGAGTGTTGAAGGCAGATTGTCCAGATTTTTTGATCCCTTATCAGGTAAAAACGATAAATGATCAATTTCTTTTTCGATATAGGCTCATGAATACGGTGGCGCTTGAATATAGCAATATGACTCTGCCGAAGTCTGCTTTTTTGAAAATGTATAAAAGTCTTTTGCTTCCATTTATAAATGGCAGGGATTGGTTTTTGGATTATCATAATTTGTGCGTAGATCCAAGGTATGTATATTTGAATCGGGGTGGGGATAAGGCTTATTTTGTCTATGTTCCAGAGAGTTCTTTTCGGAATACGGATGAGGAGATTATTACTTTTTTCAGAAAGGTTTTTACTAAGACAATGATAATCGATGATAAAGATTTTCAGGTGAGGCTTTATCAGTATTTTGCGGCGGATGAGAATATCACTTTGGCTGGACTTTATCAGTTGATTTTAGATGAAATAAAGGAAGATGTGCCTGTGTTTGAGCAGGAGGTATCCCCACAGCGTCAGGATTCGGCAAAGCAGATTTATTCTCAAGTGAAAACTTCCGTTGCGGCTGCTCTGTCGCAGGCTGTTTCTTCTGTGAAGACGGAAGTTTCAGAAAAGGTTGCGAAAGAGGAAAATGTTGGTCGTTCGGATGAGCTGGTATTAGTGCCAGATGAAAATAAGAATGATAAGGTTATGGATGTGCTCTTTGGGGATGGGAAGAAGAAAAAGGAAAAGAAAGAAAAGGAAAAAGAAAAGAAGGAGAAAAAGGAGAAAGAGAAAACAAAGAGTGTATTTGGGGGTGGGTTTTTTAAAAAGAAAAAGGATGCTGTGGTTATAAGTGAGGAATTGGGAGGAACTGGGGAGATAGGAGTGAGGAAAGAGGTTGTGAAAAAGTCAAAGGCAGTGGAGGATTTAGTTGGAACTGGTGTGAGGAAGGTGGAAATGAGTGATGAAACGGAAACAGAGGAGGATGATATGGAGATAGGGTTTCCTCGTCTGGAATTGATGTCTTCTGAAATGGCAGGAGCGCCGATGAGGATTGATTTGAATTTTCCGGGGCAGTTTATCATTATTGGTCGTACTTCGAGTGATGAGGTGAAGCCAGATGTGGCTTTTCCAGAGGAGTTTAAGCGGATTGGGAGAAGGCATGTGAGGATAGATAAGGGGGCGGATAGTTATTATTTGATTGATCTGGGGTCTTGTAATCATACGTTTTTGGATGGGAAAATGTTAGTGCCGAATCAGCAGTATCGGCTTTGTAATGGGATGGTGGTTCAGTTTACGGAAAGTAAGCCGGTGCGATATCGAGTGTATATATAGGAATAATGTGAGGAGGTTTTTGGAATGTTTGGTTTGTCTAGCAGTGAGATGTTATTTTATGGTGGGATTGGGATGATGGTGGTTTGTGCTGTGTTGGCGGTAGTATGTGTGGTGTTGTTTGTGGTTGCTGGCAGGAAGCTGAAAAGGAAGTTGGAGGAGGAGTATGGAAAGCCTCAGAGGTAAGAGAGTTTGGATTTGGGTTTTAGGAAAGGAGGGGACAGAGTGTGGGTCAGGTGATTGCAGGGTTATATGAGATACGGCAAAAGTTAGATTCGGGCGGATTTGGAGTTGTATATTTGGGTTGGCATTTGCGGTTGAAGAAGAATATTGTTCTTAAGGCAGATAAACGTAGTTTGAATATAAGGGCAGAGAAGCTGCAGCGAGAAGTGAATATGTTAAAAAATTTGAGTCATATGTATATTCCACAGGTGTATGATTATGTTCAAGAAAATGGTATTGCATATACGGTTATGGATTTTATTGATGGGGAGAGTTTGAAAAAGATTTTGGAGAAAGGGAAGGTTTCTAGTCAGCCACAGGTGATAAAGTGGGCTTGTCAGTTATTGGAGGCACTCTGTTATCTTCATAGTCGTCCGCCGTATGGGATTCTTCATGGGGATATTAAGCCTGCGAATATTATGCTTCGTTCCAATGGTGATATTTGTTTGATTGATTATAATATTGCGCTTGCATTGGGAGAGGATGGTGCGGTGAAGGAAGGGTCTAGCAGGGGATATGCTTCACCAGAACATTATGGAATAGAGTTTGTGAGTGAAGACAGTTCTGTGGTGGGAGGATGGTCTTCTTATATTAGAGGGAAAAGGCGGAAGAGGAGGGGAGAGGAACAGAGAGATGAAGAAAAGACTTTGATGGATGATGCGGAAACGGTAGCAGATACGAATGTTTCTTCTTCTGATAGAAGTACGACGAGTAGGCAGAGGAAGGTTGTGTTGGATGTTCGGTCGGATATTTATAGTTTGGGAGCGACGCTTTATCATCTGTTGTCTGGTGAGTGTCCAGCTCAGGACGCGCGAGAAGTGGAGGTTTTAAAGGAAGATGTCTGTAGTTTAGCGGTTTCGGAGATTATACAGAAAGCGATGAATCCTGATCCAGCAATGCGTTATCAGTCAGCAGAGGAAATGCTTAAGGATTTTTGGCAGATTCATAAGCGAGATAAAAGAACGATTCGTTATAAGAGGTATATGGTGGCTATGTCGATGGTGGTGAGTGTATCATTTTTGATAGGAGGATCATGTTCTTTTGTGGGGTTAAAGCAGATTGAGAGGCGGAAGGAAGCACTTGCACTGGCGGAATATTCGGCAAATGCATTGGCGGAAGGAAATGTGGTGGGTGCGGTTGAGTTGGCTTTGCAGGCGATTCCGATAAAGAAGAGTATTTTTGAGGCGGAGGTAACGGCTGAGGCGCAGAAGGCTTTGACAGATGCGTTGGAGGTTTATGATCTGGCGGATGGATTTAAGGCATGGGATATGATAGAGCTTCCTTCTGCTCCCTTTAAGGTCGTGGCATCGCCAGAAGGTTCTTGTTTTGCTGTGGTATATGCGTATGAAGTGGCAGTATTTCGGATGGAGGATGGGCAGGGAATTGTGCGGCTGCCTGTGCAAAATTCAGCGTTGTCTGATGTCGTGTTTGTGAGTGAAACACAGATAGTATATACAGGGGAGCAGGGAGTGACGGCTTATGATCTGGAAGAAAAGAAGGTCTTATGGACTGGGGAAGTGGCTACGACATTGACGGTTTCAGGGAATCGGAGGATAGTGGCTGCTATTAATAGAGATGAAGATCATGTAATGATTTATCAGGTATCAGATGGGAAGAAGGTGATGGAGCGTTCTTTGGATGGGATGCATTTATCAGTGGCGGTAAATGATACTTTTGCTGATCCAGAAAATGATATTTTTGCATTGAATGAGGATGGGAGTATTCTCGCGATCAGTTTTTCTAATGGTGGGATGAGGCTTTTGGTTTTAGAGAATCCTTGGGATGATATTATAATTTTAGAGGAATCGGATTATGTGCATTTTGAAGGAGGATTCTGTGGAAAGTATTTTGCTTTTGCTGCGAATAAAGGTGGAGAGGCGGTGTTTCAGATTGTTGATGCACATGAGGCGATTCTTTTGGGGGTGTATGATTCCAAGGATGAGCTGTTGCTTCAGGCAGATGAAAGAGGGTTTTATTTGGCGGAAGGGAATTTGTTGATTCATTTTGATTCGGTGACGTTGGAACAGATGGAGCTTGCTTTTACGGGTAGTGCGAATATCAAAGGGTTTTCTGTGGGGAAGGATTATGTTTTAGTAGGGACAGATGAGAAACAGTTTTGTTTTTTTGATAGAGGGGCGCATTTGTCGTCTTCGGAAAGTTGTACAGAGAATTGTGATTTTGTTGTTTTGACAGATGAATATGCGGTGATAGGAAATCGAAGTGAACCGTTTTTACGGATGTTGAAATTGGAGAATCATAAGGAAGCACAGCTTTTGGAATATAATGCTCACTATGCTCATGAGGAAGCACGGATTAGTCAGGATGGAGAAATGGCGATGCTTTTCGATTATCAGGGATTTTGTATTTATCGTATGAGTGGAGAGCTTGTGACACAGGTGGAACTGCCGGATAAGGAGCAGATTTATGACCAGCAGTTTGTAAAGGGAGAAGGGGATTCATGGCTTGAGGTTATTTGGTATGACGGAATGGTGCGCCGTTATAGTGCAAGAGATGGAGGTTTGTTATCAGAAGAGGTAGGAGAAGCGCCTTCTAAGGATTTATATGAGGAATTTTATACGAGTAAATATCGAATTACTTCTCCTCTGCATGGTACACCAGAGGTATATTCGTTGGAAACGGGGAAGTTAGTAGCTATGTTGGAGCAGGATTCTTATCTTACTTATGTGACAGAGGAAGGGAATTATCTTATTACAGAGTATATTAGTGCGGAAGGAAAGAGGTATGGGTTAGTGTTGGATGAAAAGTTTCAGACATTGGCATATCTGCCTAATCTCTGTGATGTGAAGGATGGGATGTTAGTATTTGATTATGAAGCAGGAAATCTGCGTCAGAGTCGGTTGTATTCTCTTTCGGAGTTGATAGAGATGGGAGAGAATTATATAGAAAATAATAGGAGGGAGAATGGAAGAGAATGAGAAAGTATTGGAAAAAGGGAAAAGTTGTAGGGTTAGGGGTTATGTTTTTGTTGGAGATAGCTTCTGGTGATGTGAAGTTATTAGGATTTACCAGTTATGCGAAGGGGAATGAAGAGGTATTTTTTGAAAAGGAATGGAATGGTGTTAAGGAAGAAAGTAAGGTAGAAGGGGAGGATGGAAATAATAGTATTTATGCTGGGAATGAAATGATATTAAGTAGAGAGGTGGGAAGTGATTTTGAAATAGATGAGAATGGAGTATTGACAAAATATAATGGAAATGGTGGAGATGTAGTGATACCAGAGGGGGTAACGGAAATTGTAGCGTCTACTTTTAGATATTATAGTAGTTTAATAAGTATATAAGGAATAACAAAAATAGGAATATCTGTTTTTTTTGGAGGGGAGGCAGTAATTTAGCAAGTGTGACAATCCCTAAAAGAGTAATATACTATATCAATAAGTTTATTGGAATAGTTCAAAACAAAATAGTAGGAGGAAATTAAAAATGAGAAAATTCAAAAGAAAACTATCTAAATTTTTGGCGGTAGCTCTTTTAATATCACTTATGATACAGCCAGAAATAATAACATTTGCTTCAGTTCCTCAAGAAATATTGGAAAGTACAGAAAGTTCCATTGATTCAAAGGAAGAGGAAAGTTTTATAATTGAAGAAATAACAACAGATTTAATAGAAAAAGAAAGTACAGAAAATTCAACAGATTTGAAGGAAGAAAGTATTACACCATTTTCATTACTACCACTTAAAGAGGTATATGCATATTTGGTATTAAATGATTATCCAGAAGAAGAAATTAAAGAGATGCCATTAGAAAAGGTTTTATCTTTAATGCAGGATAAAGATGGTAATTATATAGAAATTCCTTCAACAGCAGAAATTGTATGGACTCATTTTAAAGATGATATGGGTAATATTATTCATGATGAATATCATATTATTGGTCGTAATGAAACAGTTGATCTTACTGAATTTGAATTTACTAATGCCTATAGTATGGAGCTAATTGTTGGAAGTAGAAATCAGTTAGATTCTGAAAATGTTCGTTATATAGTGAAAGTATATATCACTAATACTATTGATGAAAAAATTGAATTTGAACTATATACACAAGATAGTGAAGGAAATCGTACTCAAGTTATTCCTTCACGTACTAGAGAAACTATTGGAAGCTTTATAACAGAAAGTATTAAAATAACAGAATTTTTAGTACCAAATCATGTAGAAGGTACAGAATATTATCTTGGTGTTTCATCATTAGCGTCTGAATATCCAAATATTACAGTTAATATTTACCCATTTTCGGAATATTATAATTATTTTCTATATGGTCCAGAAGGAGCTATATCCATTACAGATCAAATTCTTAATCAAAATATGAAATCAAAGGATGCTGGATACAAAGGTACTTTTGATACTACAGATATAAGTAGTTTATTTTTTGTAGTATATACAGATACTAAAACTGGAAGTATGATTAATTATGAAGTATTTGAATTTTTTGTAGCAGATGATATTAGCTATGTTGATGCAAATATTTTTTCTTATAAAAATTCGGAAATGGTGAATGTCGCTTTTTTTTGTGTGGAAAATTTAGATATTAAAAATGCAGATATAGATTCTGATGGAAATTTAGATATTAATTATATAAATGGTAGATATTTTATGCTTAATAATGGATACTCTGCAGATGATGAATACTATGTTTCATTAGATGCACATAGCAAAATTTGGAAGGATGATGCAAATAAATATGTTGCTAAGGCAGTAGTCGGTCTTTATAACTCTTGGGACGCGGCAGAAGAGAAGGAGGATATTAAAGATCAACTTATTTCTGAATTATCCACCAGAGATGAACAGCCATATGGATATAAGGCAAATTATAATTATGAAAATGAAGGTCAATATTTTACAGTATTCTTCAAAAAAGTTGGCTATGAAGATATTTCTGAAGATGTAATTACAAACGAGGATGTTGATATTTGGAAGTTTAATATAAGAATAATGGAGTATGATCCTAAGTATGATATTCCTAATTTTGATAATGCTCCTATTGTTGGTAAACAAGATCCATGGTTTAGAGTTGATGGTGCAAAGTATGATTCTTCTGAATTAGATACATACATTATTGAGAATGGAAAAGCGATCAATATGGATACAATGTATGGTTATGGTTATCAGACTATACTTATTAATGATAAAAATGTTGATCTCAAAAACTTAAAACCTACATTTTGGTTTGGAGATGCTAATAGAGTTGAAACATATATTGGTTCAAAACAAGAATCTGGTATATCTATACAAGATTTTTCTGATGGAACAGTTCAGTATAGTACTATTATTGATAAAAATGTAAAGAACTATCAAGTTACTTTTATAAAAAAAGAAACAGGTGCAAAATTATTTGTAAATGGTCCTACTACCCGAACGATATTTTTGGATGAATATTTTGAATATAAACATGATATTTTGATTGCTAATGTAGGAGATCAGCCTTTAACAGGGTTAAAAGTTAAATTAAATGCAACAAATGTAAAATTAGATGATTATTGGACTGTTGGTGGTATTAACAATGATACTCTAGCAGCATTTACTACTACTCTTACTGATTCTGAATATGGAGAACTTGCTAACCTTGGAAAGATTCGTTTGTTACCTGACGGAGAGGGAGAAGTTGAGGGGATATTGACAATATCAGCTGATGGTCAAGAAGATGTCGTTATTACTTTAACTGGTCGTGCAGATAATCCAACTATTATTACAAAGGAATTAGATGATGCTGTAAAATATATACCTTATTCCTATCTTGTTTCTACCAATAACATGAATGATTGGAACTCAGTAACATTCAGCATTGAATCCGGTGAACTTCCAAAAGGATTAGATTTATATCCAACAACTGGTGAAATTTATGGTATTCCTGAAGAAGCTGGAACATTTATCATTCGGGTTAAAGCTACATATGGAAGAACAGATTACTTTGAACCTTCTTATGCAGATTTAACATTGATTGTTAAAGAAAATACAAATGAGAATGTATATAAAGCATCGGATGAAGGTTATGAAATTAAGCAGGCAATCGGTGTAGAAGGAAATTTATATGAGTTTGTATTAAATACTATTGAAGATATTGTATTTATTTCACAGGGTGAGGTTGATGAGTTTATTGATTTATGGCTTAATGGTGAAAAACTCATAGAGGGAGAAGATTATATAAAAGACAGTGGTAGCACAAGAATTACAATCAAAAGTCAAACATTTAAAGATAAAGCAGAAAATGGTTCTAATACTATTGCAGCCGAATTCCGTGTAGATGGAGATAAGGGAAAAGAACTGAAACGTACAGCACAAAATTTCAGATTAGATCTTCAACAATCTGATGATAATAATGAATCAGACAATAAGAACGAATCAGACAATAAGAACGAATCAGACAATAAGAACGAATCAGACAATAAGAATGAATCAGACAATAAGAATGAATCAGACGATAAGAATGAATCAGACGATAAGAATGAATTAGATAATAACAATGAATCAAACAATAATAACGAATTAAATAGTGATAATCAAAATAAGAACAGTATTGTAGATTTATATAGCGATATTTCATGGAAAAAGGATGCTATTGGTTGGTGGTATGAGATGCCAAATAGTTCTTGGTTGACAAATACTTGGTGTAAATTACCATATAAGGGAACAAATGAATGGTATTATTTTAATGAACAAGGCTATATGGTAACAGGTTGGCTGAAAGAAGGAGGAAACTGGTATTACTTAAATGAACAGTCAGATGGAACACAAGGAAAAATGTATACAGGGTGGAAATTTATTGATGAGAATTGGTGTTATTTTAATAAAGAAGGAATATTAGTGACAAATACATGGTATCAACTACCATATAAAGGAACGAACGAATGGTATTATTTTAATAAGCAGGGTTATATGATAACAGGCTGGCTAAAAGAAGGAGAAAACTGGTATTATCTAAATCCACAATCAGATGGAACACAAGGAAAAATGTATACAGGATGGCAATTGATAAATGAAAAATGGTACTATTTTAATGAAGTATCTAATGGAAAGAAAGGTGCATTAGTAACAAATACTAAAGTAGGAAATTATTATGTAGATGAAAATGGGGTTTGGATAGAAGAGTAAAATATATTTTTTTGGAAATGGATTACTTTAGAAGGGAATTATATAAAAATACATAGAAAAGAGAATAGAGGAAAATGAAAAAACATAGGAAAAAGAAAATCGCAGCAAGTTTAAGTGTTATATTTTTATTTGGAATAGGCTCTGTTGATATGTTATCATCAGAATTTACCAGTTATGCGAAGGTAAATGAGGAGATATTTTCTGATTCAAAACAGAGTGATGTAGAAGAAGTTAAAGCGGAAAGAGATATTGAAAATGATACTATTTATACTGCTGATGAAATGATATTAAGTGAAGAAGCAGAAAGAGATTTTGAGATTGAAGAGGATGGAGTATTGACAGCATATTATGGAAATGAAGGAGATGTAGTAGTTCCAGAAGGAGTAAAAGTAATTGGTGCTGGTGCTTTTAAAGATTGTAATAGTTTAACAAATATAACGCTTCCAGAAGGAGTCACAGAAATTGGAGATGATGCTTTTTATAATTGTAGTAGTTTAACAAGTGTAACAATACCAAAAGGAGTCACAGAAATTGGTTGGTATGCTTTCTATAATTGTAATAATTTAATAAGTGTGACACTTCCAGAAGAAGTGACGACAATTGGCAGTTATGCTTTTGAAAATTGTAGTAAGTTAGTAAATGTAACACTTCCAAAAGGAGTAACAAGAATCGGTGGATATGCTTTTTCAGGCTGCAGTAAGTTAGCAAGTATAACGATACCAGAAGGAGTAAAGACCATCAATGGATATACTTTTAAAAATTGCAGTAGTTTAGAAAGTGTAACATTACCAAAGGGAATAATAACAATTAGTTATGGAGTTTTTAGTGGTTGCAGTAGTTTAAAGAATGTGATGCTACCAGAAGGAATAACAACAATCGGTGATGAAATTTTTAGTGGTTGTAGCAGTTTAACAAGTGTGACACTTCCAAAGGAGTTAATAACAATCGGTGTAGGAGCTTTTAATGATTGTAGTAGTTTAACAAGTGTAATACTTCCAGAAAAAGTAACAACAGTCAGTAAATATGCTTTCTATAATTGTAATAATTTGATGAGTGTGACAATCCCAAAAAGTGTAATAAAAATAGGAGAAGAGGTTTTTAACGGTTGTAGTAATTTAACGATTTATTGTTATGCTGATTCTGATGCAGAAACATATGCAAAAGAAAATAATATTCCTTATAAATTAATTGATGTGGTAGAAAATCCTTCTATCACTACGACTGATATTTCCAAAGCAGTTCAATATATTCCTTATAGTGTAATGATTGAAAATAATAATCAAGATAGTGAAAATAAAGTTCGTTATAGCTTAAAAGAAGGTTCATTACCAAATGGGATGGAATTAAAGGAAAATGGAGAATTATATGGTGTACCAAAGGAAGTAGGAGAATTTAATTTTACCGTTATTATGGAAAATAGCAGCGATTTTCCATCCAGTGAAAAGACTTATACTTTAGTTGTAATGAAAAATACAGACGAAACAGTAGATAGTAGTATAGACCAAGGGTATAATCTAATTGAACGTGTACCAGATATAGACTTGAATGTTGTAGAATCACAAACATTAGTTTCACGAGGAGAATTTAGCGAATTTAGGGATGTCTATTTGGACGGAACAAAATTGATTCGAGATGAGGATTATGTTGCAGAAGAAGGAAGTACTAAAATAACCATCCGCAGTCAGACCTTAACGCGAGTGGGAGAAGGAACACATACAATAGCACTTGAATTTGAAACTAATACAGGACTGAAGAGAGTAGCACAAAATTATACGGTTTCTAGCCGCAACGACAATAATAATGACAATGATAATGATTCGGAAAATGGAAGCAATCAGGATAAAGATGACACAAATAATGATTCAGATAATGACGATTCAAATAATAACGAATCAGATAATAATAGCAGTTCCAGCAATAATAATGATTCAGAAGATAATTATGAATCTAATAATCAGGATGAATCAAATAATGGAAGAGAAAGTAAGGATAATACATTAAATGCCTATAGTGAAAGTTCATGGGTAAAAGACAGAGTAGGTTGGAGATATAAGAAACCAAATGGAGCATGGATGCTTCATACATGGTGTAAACTTCCATATAATGGAACAAATGAATGGTATTATTTTAATGAGATAGGTTATATGGTAACAGGCTGGTTGAAAGAGGGAGAAAACTGGTATTACTTAAATCCATTATCAGATGGAACACAAGGAAAAATGTATATAGGGTGGAAATTGATTGATGGAAACTGGTACTATTTCAAGGAAGACGGAGTATTAGTGACAAATACATGGTATCAGCTTCCATACAAAGAAACGAATGAATGGTATTATTTTAATGAGCAGGGCTATATGGTAACAGGCTGGCTGAAAGAAAGAGAAAACTGGTATTATCTGAATCCACAATCAGACGGAACACAGGGAAAAATGTATACAGGATGGCAATTAATAGATGAAAAATGGTACTATTTTAATGAAGTATCTGATGGAAAGAAAGGTGCATTAATGACAGATACATGGATAGGGGATTACTATGTAGATGAAAACGGAGTCTGGATAAAGGAACAATAATGAAATAGCAGAGCTGGAAAGGACTCTTATGTAAGTCAAGTTAAATCCTTTAAGTAGGAAGATAGAAGATATTATATAGAACAAAATAAGCTATTAAGATTTCAAAAAAATAAGCAGTTGATATAGAAAGTAGGACAAGTTCTGCTTTCTATGAAAAAGGGTACAGAAAATGAGAATTGTTTTTCTGTACCCTATGAGTTTTATAAAATAAATTTTAGCGTAGCATAACAACATAAAAAAGAAATTTTAATTCTATCCTGTTATGCTAATACTGTTTCCACAACTTTGAAATGTGCAGAGTAGCGCAGAAATGAGGTAAATATGAGAGTGTTGGGTGGATGTGCTTCTGATATCGGCAGTACACGGAAAATAAATCAGGATGGTATCCTTTTTCGATGTTTAAAACAGCATAAACAGTATTTCGCAATAGGCGCTGTGTGTGATGGAATCGGAGGGCTTGAAAATGGAGAATTATCTTCTGCTATGATAATTGCTGAGATTAACAGTTGGATGCAGAGTGTATCACAATGGATGGATATATCTGTGATAGACCCCAAAACACTATATTCTCATCTTAAAGATCAGGCAGAGATATGGAATGAAAAACTTTTTTTATATAAGACAGCAAACAATTTGCGCACAGGGACAACCATGTCTGTCATCATGATAATACAAAACTTTTATTATATAATCCATGTAGGGGACAGCAGAATATATCTGTGCAGAAACAGTATCGAACAGATGACAGCAGATGACAGCCAAACCCGATTTGAAAATGGAAGGGTTAAGAAATATCTCAGTAATTATATGGGAAAAAATGAAAAACTTACTTTTCAATGTTTAGAAGGAAACGTGATGCAGGGGGATATATTTCTATTTTGTACAGATGGAATGTATCATCATATGCGAGAGGAAGATATAGAAGAATTAAGAAAAAAAATGACAGAAAATAAAGCTATATCAAAAAGCTGTCAGGAGATGATTGCAAATATGATAGAGCGTGGAGAAAAAGATAATATTTCTTTAGGAGTGATCTATATTGACCCTCAAAATAAGAAAAGATAAACTATATGATTAAGAAATAAATTAACCTATATGATATACAAAAAAAGGTATCGCAACAAAGAACCAGAGAATTAAATTATAGCCAAAAGAGAAAAGCAGATTTTTTATGACCGCCGTTTCTCTGATACCATAAAATAATACAAAAAAAAGTTTTATTATTTCA
Source organism: uncultured Eubacteriaceae bacterium (assembly GCA_947643285.1). Classification (GTDB taxonomy): domain Bacteria; phylum Bacillota; class Clostridia; order Lachnospirales; family Lachnospiraceae; genus MGBC136627. The sequence goes on along the minus strand of CANRVK010000008.1, from coordinate 8,360 downwards.
TAAAGAAAAAAACTCAAAAAATATGAATACCATGAAAAATGCAATAGAGTACTTAACACAGATAAAGAAATAAAAATAAAACATTCTGTAAATAATTCAATCTTAGGAATCTTGCTGTCACATTTACTGCATTTTCCATGAAAAATCAGATATGACAGGATAGGAATCTGCTTAAAAAAATTGATTTTATGATTACAAATGGGACAAAAGCAATGAGATTCCCATAGATTTGTATTACTTCCCTTAAGCAAACGAAGGATATCCGTAGTCGCATAACCACATATCACATAAAAAACCAAATATATACATAGAATAATAAAATACTGAAACATATCAACCCTCCTTATCATAAATTTTTTTGTTAATATCAACTTTTCTTATTTCTGATAAAAGCACCATGACCCTTATAATCCTAGAAAAGCAGACAAGTTTTCCTTTATCTTTATAAAATAGCATGTTATAATAAAACCAAATGAGATAAAGGTGAATCTTAACTTTTAAATCTTTCATTTGGGAATTATTTATATTTCACTTTACTTAAATCAACAAAAAATTCCCTATTTCACCAAAATGAAATATAAAGCAAATAGAAATGAAATTCTTATGTATAGTTTAAATAATATAACATAGAAAATCAATAAGTATTTAAAAATAAGTTTTCATTTTATCCAGAAAAAGCCCTTAATTATCATTCTGATTTTCTTATAAAATCAATCTTATTTTTTTAGGCTATATAATCTTTAAAAGACATAAAAATTTCATTATCTTCAAGAAATTCAAAGTTTTGTAATCACCTTAAAGTGAGGGAGGTATGTCATATTGAAAAAAGAATTTTATTATCCATCTTCAAATGGAAAAAATCAAATTCATGCAGTGATTTGGAAACCAGAAGCGCCAGTAAAAGCTATCGTACAGATTTCTCATGGAATGGTAGAATATATCAACCGCTATGAGGAATTTGCACTTTTTTTAAATAGTAAGGGAATTTTAGTGGTCGGAAATGATCATATGGGACATGGAAAATCCGTGAACTCAGAAAAAGAATGGGGATATTTTGCTGAGAAAAATGCGAGTGAACTGGTAGTAAAAGACTTATACCATCTCACTTGTATTATAAAAAAAAGATATCCAGATTGCCCTTATTTTCTGTTAGGACACAGTATGGGTTCTTTTTTAGCAAGGCGTTATCTCATGACCTATGCCAATCCTAAAAAAAATAAATTAACAGGAGCAATTTTAGTCGGAACAGGAAACCAGCCAAAGAGTTCCTTATGTGTAGGTACAGCATTTGTAAAAACACTTAAACTATTTCATAAAGAAACCTATAGAAGTGAATTATTAAATCATTGTATATTTGGAATGTATAATAGAAACATAAAAGATTCCAAATCAGCTTATGACTGGATCAGCCGAAATGAAGAAAATGTGAGGAAATATGAAAAAGATAAGGCTTGTACTTTTATTTTCACATTAAATGGATTTGAAACATTATTTTCTACTTTATGGTTTATAGAAGATAAAAATAATATCAAAAAGATTCCCAAATCCCTTCCCATTTTTCTAATCGCTGGAGAAGATGATCCCGTCGGGAATTATGGAAAAGACATAAAAAAAGTATATCATATCTATAAAAAAAGCGGAATACATGATATAGAATATCGACTTTATAAAAAAGATAGACACGAAATATTAAATGAGGTAGATAGAGCAGATGTCTATCAAGACATTTTATCATGGATTCTGAAAAAAATATAAAACAATATAAAAAATGAAAACGAAATATTCAATAGAAAAAATATCAATAAGGAAAAAATTCTAATATCTTCTCAATAAGGGAAAGGGATTTACAGCCCCTTCCCTTATTGATTTTAATCTATTTCAATTATATCATGTAATAATTGTATACTATATCCACGTTTAACACTTTCTTTTGACTTTTATCTAAAAAAGCTTTATAATTTATATAAAACTTAAGATACTGAAAAAACATAAAGAACGAAGGAAAACAGGAGGAAGAGATGGATAATTTTTTAATGAAACCTAAGATTGATTTTGCCTTTAAGGAGCTTATGACAGATGCAGAGATTAGAATTGGTTTTCTCTCTGCTGTTTTAAACTTAAAGCCACAAGAGATTAAGCATACGGATATTCTAAATACTTATCTAAAAAAAGAACATGAAGATGATAAGTAGGGTATCCTAGATGTGCGGATTTCCATGAATGATAATACCGAAATTGATATTGAAATACAAGTTGCCAAATTTCCCTCTTGGCAAGCTAGAAGTTTATTTTATTGGTCAAAAATGTATTCGGAACAAATTCAATCGGGACAGAATTACGATAAGCTAAAAAAATGTATTAGTATTAGCATTTTGGATTTTGAACTGCTCAATATCAATAAATTTTATTCTTGTTATCACCTAGCAGAAGATACCGATCATAGCATTTATACAGACAAAATAGAATTTCATGTGATAGAGTTGCCAAAGATACCAGAAGAATTCAAGAATGATAATCTTATTTTATTATGGGCGAAGTTCTTAAATGCAGAAAGAAAGGAGGAGTTTGAGATGATAGCCAAAAAAGACGTCTATATCGAAAAAGCCTATCAACACTTACAGGTCATCAGTCAGGATAAAGAGAAGAGGCTGGAATATGAAACAAGAGAAAAAGCTATCAGAGATTATAACTTTCTGATCAAGAAATCAAAAGAAGAAGGACTGGAAGAGGGCAGAATAGAAGGCGAAAAAGAAGGAAAATTTAAAATCGCTAAAAATATGCTTCAAAAAAATCTTGATATATCCGTTATTGCCGAATGTACAGGATTGTCAGAGGAAGAAGTTAAAACATTGAAAGAAATATAAGCTTATAGAAAAGGTGCTGATCAAAATCAAGCGCCTTTTCTTTTTTTCCAAAAGTAGAACAGCCTATAAACTAGCGAAGGCAAGCACCTATTCCAAAAGAAGCCCCTTGGAAGACGTTGGTACTTAATAAGCAGTTCCCGTTAGGGGGCTGCGAATTTAGTACCACTACGTCTGGAACGGAGCGAAAGCGCGGCTTCGTTGGAATAGGTGCTTGCCGCAGCGACCCTAGCACCTCTTTCTCTCCAAAACAATATTCCATATCTCAATCTTTACCCCATACCTATTTGTTCTACATAATTATCTTTATCATAATAAACCACCCCCAAAACTGAAACATAAAAAGAAATATAAAAAAGCTAAGAAAAGCTAAAACACCCTGATAGACAAATTTTTTCCTAGTTATGTCAATAATTGATAAAATTAAAGATTTCTTCAGAATTATTGTCAAAATTTTTAAATTTATCTTGTTAAACTACTGGTAAGATCGACAATCATGAGTTAAAATAAGAGATGAGGTGAAAGCGAATGTTGAATATTTTAGTGTGTGATGATGATAAACAAATTGTAGAAGCGATAGATATTTACCTCTCTCAAGAGGGATACCACGTATTAAAAGCATATGACGGAGTAGAAGCATTAACACAGATTCGCATGAATAATATACATTTATTGGTAATTGATGTGATGATGCCCAAATTAGATGGAATCCGCGCTACATTAAAAATCAGAGAAGAAAGCAGTATACCGATCATTATTCTGTCAGCCAAATCAGAAGATTCTGATAAAATTTTAGGATTGAATATCGGAGCAGATGACTATGTGACAAAACCATTTAATCCATTAGAACTGGTGGCGAGAGTGAAATCACAACTCCGCCGTTATACACAGTTAGGAAGTGCGAACATAGAGAGTTCCATGAACATATATAAAAATGGAGGCTTAGTGATTAATGATGAAAATAAAGAAGTTACAGTAGACGGAGAAATGATTAAACTGACTCCAATCGAATATAACATTTTACTATTATTAGTAAAAAATGTAGGAAAAGTATTTTCTATTAATCAAATTTATGAGAGCATTTGGAATGAAGAGGCGATAGGAGCGGATAATACCGTAGCAGTGCATATCCGGCATATCAGAGAAAAAATTGAAATAAATCCAAAAGAACCCAGATATTTAAAAGTAGTTTGGGGGATCGGATATAAAATAGAAAAGATATAAAAATAAAACCATCTGGTAAACACCAAAAAAAGGAGTTCATATATGGTCAGATTACGGGAATCCAATGTGATGAAAATTACAGTGGTCATTTTATTACTAATTTTTATTCTGATGATACCTGTCTGCATTTTTGCAGAAAAAAAGATGTATTACGATATTTTAGAAACAAATTTGAGTTCAAATGTGGGATATGAAAGCACAGAAGAATTTTTGAAATTATATAATCAAAAAATAGCACAATTAGCCGAATATTTAAAACTGAAAAAAATATTAGAAACAGATGGCAAATTAAATTATGATAAAGCTGTAGTGAAACTCACTGCTGCAAAAGAAGGAGAAAAGATACTTTATACGATAGGAGATTTAATAAAAAAGTGTTCTTTTTTTGTAGAAGATGTGACGCCGAAAAATGATAACACACTACAGCAGATTTTTAAAGATACATTTGGATATTATTTAATTTATGGAGAAGATAATATCATTCAAGGCATTGAATGGCATCCTTCCAAAGATTTTGTACAGGATTTTTCTAATTTAGATTCTATTCTTATAATGGAAGATTTAAACGAGGCACAGGAATATTATGAAATGCTGTGGATAATAGAACAGAAAGCTATAGAAGAAAAAGGGAGAGATTTAGAAGCAGATATTTATAATGAAGAGGTTAGTATAACAGAAGCTCTGTCAGAAGAAATACAGCAAAGTTCTTCTAAGATGGTAGATGGAAATGTAGTACATGTAATACCAACATCGACCAATACAGAAAAAGATGGAATGAAAGTATATTTAATAGAAGATATAGCATATTGTTATACTTATTATGTATCTTTTTATCTATATTATCAAAATTTATTCAGCACAGGAAATAGCAACTTCGTCTATTGGCTGGCGGCAGATTCTAATATGTTTGCAACAAACTTAGGAGAAGATACTTTAGGAAAAGAGCTGTATCAGAGCTTTTATAGACCTGTGATCGGAGAACTGCATTATGAAACCAGTGAATACACTATCGCAACAGAGTTATCTTATATAGAACGATATTATATTGAAGAGATAGAGGAAACCTTATCCCAAAAAGGGGAAAATGTGAGAATGCATATGGGGGTTTTATCTGAGATGCCAGTGAGAGATGCTTTTTTTGAAGGAAAACATCTATATAATTTGGCACAAGATCTCGTGATCTTCTTTTTGGTATTAGGGATTATTTCTGCGATAGGAATTATTGTATGCAGTATATTTTTAATCTTATCAGCAGGATGTAAAAAGGGAAAAGACAATATTGTGTTGACTAGGTTTGATTACTGGTATACAGAAATCGGAGTAGCTGTTTGTATTGGAATCGGAGTATTCAGTGTTTATATAGTAAAAGACAAGCTGCTCAGGGAAGGGCTTAATGATATTATTCGATACATTTTTATAGGAACAGAAGGGATCTTTTTATACTTTTTAATTATATTTTCCATCGCCTCTTTGATCAGAAGGATAAAAGTACATACAGTCTGGAAAAATAGCTTATTATTCAATGGTACTTTATTTTTAAAACGTATTTTTAAGATCATAGGAAAAGGAATCCATCAAATTTATGATAGGCGTAAGGCGACAACGAAAATGATTATTTTATTTAGTCTGTTTATAATAAGCTTTTCTGCTTTAGAAGCAGCCATCATATTCTTTCATGGAATGTGGAAAATTTTATTCGGGGCATGTTATTTGTTATTAGGAATCGCTGTATTGTGGAAGTTATTAGAAAGAGAGATTCAGAATACAAAACTTGCAGAAGGGGCAGAGAGAATAGCAGATGGTGATTTAAACTATAAAATAAATGTGAGAGATTTTAAGGGTGTCGATAAAAGGCTTGTAAAAGCGATTAATCGAATTTGTGATGGTTTATCTATAGCAGTGGAAAAGAGTATTAAAGATGAGAGAATGAAAACAGATTTGATCACAAATGTTTCCCATGATATTAAAACCCCATTGACATCTATTATTAATTATGTGAATTTGTTGAAGAGAGAATCCATTCAAGATGAAAAAATTTTATCTTATATTGAAGTATTAGATACCAAATCACAGAGGCTGAAAAATTTGACAGATGATCTAGTAGAAGCTGCAAAATTGAGTTCGGGAAATGTGGTATTATCTATTGAGAAGATTGATTTAATAGAATTGGTGAATCAGACAAATGGAGAATTTTCAGAGAAATTTGGCACTAAGAATCTGAGTATTGTTTCCTCGCTCCCTGATAAGTCTGTTTTTATAGAAGCAGATGGAAGAAGACTCTGGAGGATTTTAGAGAATCTGTATAATAATGTGGCAAAATATGCGATGGAAAACACCAGAGTTTATGTTACCGTAGAGAAAATCGAAGGATATGTTTCTTTTGTGATGAAAAATATATCAGCTAATCCACTGAATATTAATGCACAAGAACTGACAGAAAGATTTATTCGAGGAGATGTTTCACGCAGCACAGAAGGAAGCGGATTAGGGCTTTCTATCGCTCAAACTTTGACAGAACTTATGCAGGGTAAGTTTGAAATTTATTTAGATGGGGATTTATTTCGAGTTACATTGACATTCCCTGTGAAAGAGGAGAAGGAAGAGCTAAAACAAGAAATCAAAGAAGAAGGGGATAATATGGATATTCCATAAAATCCCCTTGAATTTATTCTGGTATATTTTTCAATTTCTGATGATAGACTTGATATAAAAAGAAGAAAGATAATAAAAGTGCTAAAAAATCAGAAATAGGAAATGCGAGCCAAAGTGCATCTAAGCTGATATTAGATAAGGCATAGGCTAGAGGGAGTAAGATAATAAGCTGTCTCACTAAAGAGATGATTAAGCTGAAGACTCCCTTATCTAAAGCTTGAAATACAGTTGATAATATGATAGATGTTCCAGCGAATATAAAAGATACACTGATGATTCGCAATGCCGGTATTCCAATAGAAAACATATGCTCAGATGCTTCAAACATCATAAGAAGTCTATCAGGAAATGTCTGAAATATAAAAAATCCTATTATCATGATGAGAGTAGCATAGACAGCACTTAATTTTATGGTATGTGTGATTCTCTTTCTTCTTTTTGCTCCATAATTATAGGCGATAATCGGAATCATGCCATTATTCAGACCGAAAACAGGCATGAAAATAAAACTCTGTAATTTAAAGTAAATTCCGAATACTGCTGTAGCAGTAGAAGAGAAGACCATTAAAATGTTATTGATTCCAAAAGTCATTACAGAGGAAATAGATGCCATAATGATAGAAGGGATTCCGACAGAATAAATTCTTTTTATGGTTTTTAAATTAGGGCGGAAACCTTTCATATCCAATGAAATCTCTTTATTTTTCTTTACATTGATAATAGCAGATAAGATACAGCCAATAATTTGCCCTATTACGGTTGCGAGTGCAGCACCAGCGATTCCCATCTTTGGAAGACCAAAAAGACCGAAGATAAGAATAGGGTCTAAAATGATGTTGATGACAGCACCTACTATCTGCGTGAGCATGGAATAAAGAGTTCTTCCAGTTGCCTGTAACAGACGTTCAAAGGTGATAGCTCCGAAAAGACCAAAGGAAAACACCGTGCAGATTTCGAGATAAACCGTTCCGTCATTTATAATTTCAGCGATATCTGTCTGAGTGTGAAAAAAGTAATTAGAGCCTAGTAAACCTAAAAATAAGAATACGATAGAGCTTAAAAAGGCTAAAAAGATTCCATTTTTCGCTGCTTCATTTGCCTCTTTTTGGTTATTTTCTCCTAAACTTCGGGAAAGTAAAGCGTTGATGCCCACTCCTGTTCCTGTAGAAATTGCTATCATTAAGTTTTGTATAGGAAAGGCTAAGGATACCGCTGTAAGAGCATTTTCGCTGATACGTGATACAAAAAGACTGTCTACGATGTTGTAAAGTGCTTGTACCATCATAGAAATCATGATAGGGATAGCCATGTTAAGAAGAAGGGCATTGATCGGCATAGTTCCCATTTTATTTTCTTTTGTAACTGTTTGATCCATAAATAAAAACGTCCTTTCTATAAGTTATTCTATTTTATATTTATTTTATCTATTTCATTTGGGGGTGTGAATGAAATGTCTGAAATAATCGTGTATAGTATAACAGATTTGGGAGAATAGTCAAGGGAGAATGTGAGAGAGGGATTGATTTGGAATGGGAGGGGCGCTGCGGCAAGGAAGTATTCCAACGAAGCCGCGCTTTCGCTCCGTTCCAGACGTAGTGGTACTAAATTCGCAAATCCCGCTTC
>CANRVK010000007.1 GCA_947643285.1 uncultured Eubacteriaceae bacterium | reverse complement strand
CACCAGCTTTTTAACTGTGTGCCTTATAAATGTGCCTTTATGACTGAATAGTAACTTTCATGAAGATGAATTGCATTTCCTGTTATTGGAAAATAAAAGAATATATGATATAATAAGTTCAATCATAATTAAGAATATAAATAAAAAATTGGAGAAGATATATAGTTACAGCGTATAAAAGATAGGTAAAACATAGGCTATAATGTTTTATATAAAAAATATAAAAGAGAGGAGAATGTTATTGTAAGACATATAGCATTATAAAGAGTGAAAAAATTTTTAGAAGAATAAAAAGTGATAACTCTTTATAAGTTTTCGGTAACAAGTTTAGCTATGTATCGTAAGTATATGGGTAGAAAAGGTATGATGGCAGTGGTGACTGCCTTAGTACTCAGTATGGGAAGTGTTATCATAGCGAGTGCAGATGAACCAGAGAAAAGAACAAAGGAGGAAATTGTAGAGTATTATAAGGAACATCCTTATGACACAAATAGTAAAATTACTTTTAAAGAAGAACCATCTTTTTCACCTTACACAGCCGGAAAGCTTTCAGAAGAATCTGTTACAGATGGATTGAATGCATTGAATTTTGTGCGCTATATTGCAGGTATTCCAGATGACATTACAATTAATTCAGAATATGAAGAATTAGCGCAGACAGGTTCAGTAGTTATGGCGAAAAATCAAGAGCTTGCGCATGAACCAATAAAGCCAGATGGAATGCCAGATGAATTTTATCAAAAAGGATATAGTGGAACATCACAGAGTAATATTGGAATGGGATATGCTAATATCAGTTCATCTATTATAAATGGATATATGAATGATGGAAACGCTTCAAATATTGATAGAGTAGGACATAGAAGATGGTGTTTAAATCCTAATATGACAGCTACAGGGTTTGGATATTTTCAAAGATATACGGCATTATATTCTTTTGATAGCAAAAGGCAGAATTGTAATATAGACTATGTAGTATGGCCAGCACAAACAATGCCTGTTGAAATATTTGAAGGACCTTGGTCTGTGCAGCTCTCAAAAGATGCATATAAAATAGTTGAAGATGATATTAAAGTGACAATGACAGATTTGAATACGCAAGAAGTTTGGACATTTAGTGGAAATGAAACTTATGACCCAAATAATTCCCCTTACTTTAATGTAGATACAGCTAATTATGGTTGGATGTCAGCTATTATTTTCAAACCAGATAAAGATTTTTCAGCAACAGATAATGTGAAAGTAGAGATTATAGGGTTAAAGGATTCGGGTGGAAACGATACTAAAATTGAATATACAGTAAATTTCTTTTCTCTTGATGCATCGAATGATAATGGTGATGACAATAAGCCAGGTGATGACAATAAGCCAGGTGATGACAACAATAATGGCGACGAGAATAAACCGGGAGATGACAACAATAATGGTGACGAAAATAAACCGGGAGATGACAACAATAATGGCGATGACAATAAGCCAGGTGATGATAATAATAATGGCGATGAAAATAAACCAGGTGATGATAATAATAATGGCGATGACAATAAGCCGGGTGATGATAACAATAATGGCGATGACAATAAGCCGGGAGATGACAACAACAATGGTGATGAGAATAAACCGGGAGATGACAACAACAATGGTAACGAAAATAAACCAGGTGATGATGATAATAATGGCTCAAGCTCAGAGGAAAAAAGTGTATCTATAACATTTGATATAGGAAATAATGCGGAAATTTATGTAAAGGGTGAAGGAAATATAAAAGGTTCTGTTGCAATTACAGGTTCTGCATTTGAGGTAAATGGAAAGTTACATACTACATTGGAAGAGTTGTATAAAAAGTGTAATATACCAGAAAGAGATTCTTATAATTTTGGAGGCTGGAGATTAGATGGAAAGAAAGTCGGCAAAGAAACTCCTCTTCCGGGTGGAAGCACATTAACAGCAATATGGACAAGGAAAAGCAGCAGTTCTAGTTCAGGAAGTAGTTCTTCTAGCAGTAAATCAGAACAAAATAATATTATAAACAATGATACTTCTGGTTCTTATAATTTGAGTAATACAGAAATTTATTCTCTTTCTCAAGGTGTAACGAATATATTAGGAAAAGATACACAAATCGCATCTATTATTAAGAATGAGGCAGGAATTATGGCAGTATCTACAACAGGAGATGTTGTATTGAGAAAGAATAATGGAAGTATGGCAGAAAAAGAATGGGCATTTGTAGAAGGTGCTTGGTATTATTTTGGAGCAGATAGAAAAGCAGCATCTGGTTGGATGCAAAATGAAGCAGGAAAATGGTATTATTTGAATACAACAAGTAAAAAGATGGAAACTGGATGGTTAAAGACAGCAGATGGGAAATGGTATTATTTAGATAAAAACAATGGAGATATGAAGACAGGCTGGCAAAAGACCGAAGATGGAAAGTGGTATTTTATGAACGGAAAAACAGGAGAAATGATGACAGGCTGGATATGGGTAAATCAGAAATATTATTACCTAGATGGAACAGGAGCATGTGCTATCAATACAGTCACACCAGATGGTTATACTGTAGATGAAACAGGAGCATGGGTGAAATAAAAATTTTAGATTAATCAAATATGTTATGAAATTATGATAGTATTTTCTGATAGGCATATATACTATTATTTTAAAAATAACATTATGATTTATAAAGATAGTTTAAAAGTGGTGGTTTATTCTGTGATAGAGTAAATCACTACTTTTATTGTGTGTATTAATGAAGTTAAAATTTTCACTTTCAGATGAGGTCTTTGAAACAACCCCATAGTTTTAAGTTTCTAAGAAAAATATTCCATTGTTGGATGAGTACAGTGCTGAAAAATATTTTGAAAATGATGGAGAAACGATATAAATAAAATGATTGATTTAAGGAGAATAGTGAGTAAATGAAAAAAGAAGAACTTATTAGAAATGCATGTATAGCAGTATCGGCGGCGATTCCGGTTGCAGGAGGTTCAATATCAGTTTTACTTGATAAGTATTTGCCCAATAAAATTGAAGAAAGAAAACAAAATATTTTAGAAAACATACAAAAAAGTTTAAGTAGAATAGATATAAATATACTTGAAAATAAGTTGGATAATGAAGTGTTCTATACAGTGTTTTTGAAAGTTTTAAATAAGTCTATTTCAAATCATAGGTCAGAAAAGTTGATGGCATTTCGGAATATTTTATTAAATGATATAATTCATGAAGAAATGTCGTTTGATGAAGTTAGTTTTTATATGAGATTAGTTGATGAATTAACAGTGGATCAAATTAAAATTCTAAATTTATTTTATAGAACATACATAATTAATGATGATAAGTATAAGAGTATAATGCAAAAAAAAGTTTAAATAATATAGTAAGAATAATATGAAATAATATAGATGAAGATTATGTGATAGCATGTACGACGGAATTAATACGATTTCAATTACTTATAGGTGCAACAGAAAGTAGAAAGAGAAGTTCTATAGATAGCTTTAGTTTAAGCAGATTTGGTGAAAGGTTCATAAAATTTATTTTTGATCCGATATATGATGAAAAACGGTTTGATTTTTAACACAACATGATTCTGAAATATATAATAAAATAATAGATTTATTGAATAGAAAGGATTTATTTATGGAAGATAATTTGTTTGTAATTGAAGGAGAAGATGATTATCAAAGAGGTTTAGCATATCTTAGAGGAAATGCAGAAACTCCAATTGATATCAGAAAAGCATTTGAGTTTTTCAATAAAGCTGCAAATGTCGGACATTCAGAAGCGAAATTTTACGTTGGATATTTGTATTTATATGGAGAGCCTAATATTTTAAAAAATGAAAAGAGAGCTATGCAGTGTTTAAAGAGTGCAGCAGATGATGGAATTAGTATAGCTCAATTTCATTGTGGAATTGGTTATTTTTATGGTAAAGGAGTAGAAAAAAATGTAGAAGTTGGAATAGATTACCTCCAAAAGTCAGCTAAACAAAAGTATTATTTAGCTATTGATTTCTTGGCGGAAATTTATTTGACCGGTACTGAAGTTGAAAAAGACATTAATAAGGCTAAAATGTATAATGAACAAGCAATAGAACAAGGAAGTGAAAATGCCAAAAGAAGATCCACTCCAATAATGTTTTCACTTAGTGTCGAAAGAAGGAACAAAATTACATTTTGATATAGCACTTTAGCGGTTCATTTTTATTCTTCAACAGAACGTTTGAGAAGAATTGTTAATGAACAGTTAAAAAGGATGATTAAATTTACAAGATACCGATGAAATTAGGTATTTATTGTACGTAGCACAAAAAATGTATTGATATATTGCTTGATAATAATATTAGAGAAAGGAGTTGATTTTATGGCAACAACTAATGTAACAATGAGAATGGATGAAGATTTAAAATCTCAGTTGCAGGAACTTGTATCTAATCTTGGAATGGATATGACAACTTTTTTTACAATATCAGCAAAACAGGCGGTAAGAGAACAAAGGATACCCTTTGCAATTTCTATGGATATACCTAATGCAGATACAATTAGAGCCATTGATGATGTAAGACATGAAAAGAATTTAAGTCGTTCTTTTTCTTCTGTGGATGAGTTAATGGAGGATTTAAATGCTGAAGATTAAATACCATACTTCTTTTAAAAAGGATTATAAAAAGATGAGATAATTATATCAGTTTTTTATGACATTGGCAACTTTTGAAAGGAATTAAAAAAATATTTTGAACATAACTTTATATCCTGTGAATGAGGCATCTTACAAAAATAGAATAATATTTTTTGTATAGAGCATATGATTTTTTTATTTCCTAGAATAGCCGATAACCTAGCAAAGGCGAGGAAGTATTCCAAAAGAAGCCCCTTGGAAGATGTCGGCACTTAATGAGCAGTTCCGCGGGGAAGCGGGGCTGCGAATTTAGTGTCCGCTACATCTGGAACGGAGCGGGAGCGCGGCTTCGCTGGAATACTTCCTTGCCGTGCGGAAACCCGACTAAAATGCAAAAAGCAACCTATCTAACATACCTATTCCTCAGAATAATAATAAAATAAAAGCATGAAACAATACATCATAACATATACTGGTTATGAGAATAACTAGGAGTATGGAAATGGCGTATTCTTCACAAAATGAAAATGAAAAAGTCCCAATGAATGAGAATCCAATTCCTTTTTATGAAGCATTTTCAACTGAAAATAGCGAGATGGAAAGAGAAGAGGAAGATAGAAAGGATTTAGATTATATAAAGAATATGTATCCATCTAAAATGAAGAGGATACAAGACCAGATAGAAGAGGAATGTGATAAACTCGAATATGAAGGAAGTATGATGTTCGATGAATATCCAGATAAGGGAATATTGAGAGGAATATGTAATAAGATTTATGCTTCTGTGAAAGATTTAGAGGAAGAGGAAGTAGAAGCGACAAATTGGCAGGGCAGACCAATGCCCCCACCTCCACCGCCTCGACCGGGCAGACCAATGCCTCCTCCACCCCCACCACCCCGACCGGGCAGACCGATGCCGCCGGGATCACAGATGCCTCCGCCTTATCCTGACAGACCGATACCCCCACCGCCGCCTCGACCGGGCAGACCAATGCCCCCGCCTCCTCCGCCCTATCCCGGTAAACCAATGCCTCCTCCGCCAAATAGAGTAATGGGAGAGTTTGAACCGGTGATGCAGCAGAGAATTAGACCTAATAATTGGCTGCAGGATATTATACAGGTGATGTTATATAATGAAATGTACAATAGGCGCTGTAGATATAGAAATTCCAGATGCCGGAGATGGAGAGATAGGTAATTAGACGATTTATAAAATAAAAAAGAGGGTGTTATAAAATAGATTTTCTTTAAGATTAGATATTTATTTTCACATAAAATATCTGATAGAAATCATCTGTTTTATAACATCTTTTTCTGCTATGATATCAGTGGTTTTTATTCTTAAAAAAGAATGAGTCAAGAGAATCTATATCTTTTTATAATCATTCTGAAATCACGAATTAAGAGAATCTGGGGAAAAAAAATAAGCGAATCTTAAGAATTTAAAGGAAAAAATAGTTGTAGTTTTTTAAAAAAATCGCTACAATATAGTAATAGCAATAAAAATATCGAATCAATAGAAGAAAATAATAACAAAAATAGAGAATGAAGAGAGAAATAGAGTTTATTCTGTGAAGAAAGGTAATATAAATGGAGGATTAAGATGGAAGAGAAAGAAAAACAAAAGTTATGGTCATTATTAAATGATACATGTATACAGATTACAGTGAGTAATCCAAAGCAAAAGGGTGGGGTTTCTAAAATTAAGCTTCGCCCTATTTTTATGAATCAAAGACTCATATTTCAAGAATCCAGATATGAGGGGACAAAAGTATTTCACAAAAATCTGGAAATAGAAGATACACAGAAATCAATAGAAGGATATTTAGAAGTATTTAAACAGGTGCAAATTATTACAGAAGAGGAAAATGTGACGATTCTTTCAGGGAAAAAGGGAAATTTGACGTTTATTTCCAATAAAAATAAAGCATGGCAGATGCCAGATTTTTCTCATAATCGGAGTAAAAATTATATTTTAGAGGAAGGAAAACCGATCCCATTTTTAGTGGATTTAGGCGTGATGACCAAAGAAGGAAAAGTGGTAAAAGAAAAATATTCAAAATTTAGACAGATCAATCGGTTCTTAGAATTTCTAGAAGATATCCTTCCAGAACTGCCTAGTGATAGAGAATTGACAATCATTGATTTTGGCTGTGGAAAGTCCTATTTGACATTTGCGATGTATTATTTCTTCAACATTTTAAGGGGATACTCTATTCAAATCATAGGGCTGGATTTAAAGGAAGATGTGATAAAAAAATGTGAGGAACTTAAGAAAAAGTATGGGTATCAGAAGCTTAAATTTTTAGAGGGGGATATCGCTTCTTATGAGGGTGTGGATAAAGTGGATATGGTGGTGACGTTACATGCTTGTGACACAGCGACAGATTATGCGCTGGCAAAAGCGGTGAAGTGGGGAGCGAAGGTGATTTTATCTGTTCCTTGTTGTCAGCATGAATTGAATAAACAGATAAAAAATGAGCTATTAGAACCTATTTTGCAATATGGTATCATCAAAGAGAGAACAGCAGCACTTTTTACAGATGCGCTGAGGGCGCAATATTTAGAGCAGATGGGTTATCGCACACAACTGTTAGAGTTTATTGATATGGAACACACACCGAAGAACATTTTGATTCGAGGAATTTTTAAGGGAAAATCTGCCAATAATATGGAAAAGATAGAAAAAATAAAAGAATTTTTACAAATAGATCCGATATTAGAAAAATTATTATAAAGATTTGAAAATGAAAAGAAACAGGAAAAAGGGAAATTAGTATAAAAAGATTAGGAAAAATAAAGTAAAATAAGAAAAATGAAGTGAAATAGGACAAATAAAATAAAGTAGGAAAAACGAAGTAAAGTAGGAAAAATGAAGTGAAATAGGAAAACGATAAAAATAAATTAGATAGATGGGTGGTGAAGCAAGGATTATGAAAAAAATAGTAACAAGAATTGGTTTTATGGTTTTTATATTCGTTCTGGTAGCAGGAGGAATATTTTTATATCAAAACCAGAAGCCAGAAACAGATAGAATACAGATGGAAGGATCTACACTTCCTGTGATATATATGGATTATGATGGAATAAGTTTAAATTCCTTGCATGGATATATAGGAGAAATGGACGTTTCTAGTATGAGGGATTCCTTGACGCCGATAAAAGAAGATAGAACTTTAGTATTACAGATAGAAAATTATGGAAATAATATAACAAAAATTGTATATGAAGTGCGCACTTTAGATCAAGAGAGGTTAATTGAGAAAACACAAGTAGAAAAAGAAGATTGGGTGAAGGAAAAAGATGGAATAAAAGTGAATCTCCAATTAGAGAATTTAATTGAGCCAGATACCGAATATTCTTTTACCATTCGTTTATCCACAGCGAAACAAGATTCTATTTCTTATTATACAAGAATCATTTCAGGTATCGATCATGTGACAGAAAAAGTAACATTTATTACAGATTTTTGTCAGAAGACATTTGATAAAGAAGAGGCAGAAAGCTTGATTCCTTATTTAGAATCTGATGCACAGTCGGATAATACCAATTATGGCAGGGTGGATATTCATTCCAGCTTCTCTCAAATTACATGGGGCGATTTGAATCCAGAAAAGATGATAGAGCCTATTCCTACCATAAAAGAAATCAATGGAGATATCACAAGTGTAGAACTCTCTTATCAGGTAAAAGTCAAAAATATGTATGGAACAGAGGAATATTGTAATATTAAAGAATTTTATCGGACAAATTATACAGAAACAAGAACATATTTATTAACATATGAACGGACGATGAATCAATTATTCCGTTCTGTCAGTGAAAATGTGTCCACGAGCAGAATCAATCTTGGAATAACTCCTGATACAGCGATAGAAAGCATGATGACAGAAAAAGGAGAGGTGATTTGTTTTGTCAAGGAAAGAGAATTATGGGCGTATCATGCAAAAGAAAACGAGATGAAGTGTATCTTTTCTTTTGCAGAGAAGGAAGAAAATGGTGCTTGGAACGCATGGGATCAACATGATATAAAAATTGTACAAATAGAGGAAAAAGGGAATATTTATTTTACCGTTTTTGGATATATGAATCGGGGGATTCATGAGGGGAGAGTGGGAATCACTCTTTACCACTATATGGCAGAACAGAATATAATACAAGAAGTATTATTTATCCCATATCAGAAATCCTTCGCCTATTTAGAGAAAAATTTAGGGGATTTATTTTATATTAATAACAGCGATAATTTTTATTTTCTATTAGAGGGAGAGGTATTCGCTGTAGATTTGGCGAGTCTGGAATATATACTTATTGTGAGCGATTTAAAAGAGGACTGTTATGTCATCAATAAAAAGGGAAATATTTTGGCATGGCAGATGGAAAATGATATTTATGGGGCGAAAAGAATAAAGGAGATACAATTAGATACCAATAAAGAATTTATTATTTCTGCAGGGGAAGGAGAGCGGATACAGGTAGTTGGATTTATGGAAAATGATTTCGTCTATGGGACGGCAAAAGAAGAGGATATTTATACAACGATAGAGGGAAATATAGAATGTTATATGTCAGATCTCACTATAGTGGACACAAATAGTCGAGAGGTGGGCAACTATCAGAAAGATACTTATTATTTCACAGAGGCAGCTATTACAGAAAATATCATCACATTAACACGCTTTCAAAAGGACGAAAATGGAAATTTTATTTCAGCAGAACAGGATATCATTACCAATAATACCGCTGCAACTCAAAAAGAATTGACGTTATCTTTTATAGCGACAGAATTAAAGAAAAAAGAATTAGGACTGAATTTCACTACAAATGTAGGAACAGGAAGTTATCATACCACTTATACAAAAGAAGTCATTTATGTAGATGAAAAAGAGTTAGAACTTGCGGAGTTAAAAGGTAATACCTATTTGTACTATATCTATGGAAAAGGTAACATGTTAGATGCAGGAAATAAAATTACAGAGGCGATACAGACAGCAGATGAGGTGGCAGGGGTAGTGATTGATGATACAGGAAGATATGTCTGGATACGCGGCGGACAAAAAAGCCAAGCCACATTATCTAATATAAGTATTATACCTTCGGAAGAAAATACCATTGCGAATGCGTTAAATGGTATGTTAAAATATGCAGGTGTCACGATAGACGCTGCAGAACTTCTAAACAATGGAAAAACATCTATGGAAATTTTAAATACCGCATTAGAGGACAGGGGGATTGACCTGACAGGCTGCACATTGAAACAAGTATTATATTTTATCAGTGAAGGCAGACCTGTGCTCGCCAGATTAGAGAACAATGAATATGTACTCATCATTGGATATGACAGCTATAATGCGATTTTATTAAATTGCAGAACAAATGAACCTTATAAAGTCGGGCTGGAAGATGGAACAGCTTTATTTCAGGCAGCAGGTAATCGCTTTTTAAGTTATAAAGAAAAATAAAAGATGTCAGGTGAAATTTGAAGTGAATAAAAATACATTTGTGCGTATAGGGAATACACATGAAATAACAATGGTATAAAAATGTAAAAAAACAGATAAAATTTCTACAATAAAAGTGTGACCTATAAAAAACAGCATAAAGATTTCTTTTTTGTAATGTATAAAAATTAAAATTAATGTGTTAATATTCACGAATTTTCAAGATGTTTTATTAGAAAATTATGGTTTATGCAAAAAGTTGTGAAGATTTGTTCTTGACAATTTGATAAGAACTCTCTATAATACAACATGTTAAGACAAAGTAACTAAAAACGATCAGGCTTTAAATCTTTTCTTTAAAGTCAGATGATGAATATAAGATGAGCAAAGAGGCTGACCTACATGCATGAATAAGAGTACGCATATCAGGATAGCCTTTTTTCTTGAAATAGAAGAAAGAAAAAAGCAGGATAGGGTTTTTAGAGATTTGCCATAAAAAAGGAGGAAAAATATTATGAGAAAAAAAGGGTTGGCGTTATTGTTATCTCTAGGTATGGTTCTGTCTATGGCAGGATGTGGAAATGATGCAAATAACAATAACAATACAACAGGCACTACTACTGCAGAAGGGGAGTCTACCGAGAAGAATAATTCTACCGAAAACACCACAGCGAATAATACTGGAAATACAGAATCAAAAGGGACTGTGGTATATGGTACAGGTTCTTTTAATGGAGTGTTTTCCCCATTCTTTTATCAGACAAACTATGACCATGAAGCATTTCAATTAGTATTTGAAACAGTCAGTGAATTAAATGAAAATAGTGAATTAGTGGATAATGCAGGTCATATCGAAGCAGAACAGGTTACTGACGAAGCTGGAAATGTACAGACACTTTACACCATTACAATACAAGATGGAATGGTATTCTCTGATGGAGAACCTGTGACGATAGATGATTTACTTTTCCAATATTATATTTTATTAGATCCTACTTATGATGGAATGGGAACATTCAGAACCAGATTAGATATCGTAGGAGCAAATGAATATTATTATGATGATCCAAATTACTCTGAAACCGTTTCTCAGATTCAAGCAGATGCAGAAGCGAAAGCACAGAATCAAGAAGATTTCATCGCTTATTTAGTAGCGACTAACTTAGAAGGTTGGTTTGATGGAACTCTTCCGGGAGATGTTGGAGATGGAAGAAGCTGGGTTCAGTATTTACAAGATGAAGGATATGATACAACAGGAATAGAAAACGACGCAGCAAAAATGTTGGATATGTTAGCTCTTTGTGAATATGAACATTATAAAGATGGTTATGATGCAGTCGCTTATTATACAAAAGAGTTATCCAAAGACTATATCGCTTCAGGATTAGCAGATGGTATTGATGTGCCAACAGTTTCTGGTATCAATAAAGTAGACGACCTGACCTGTACTGTATTAGTGAATGGCATTAATGTAACAGGTGATCAAGTATTAGCTTTGACAGAATTAACTCCTTCTCATTATTATGACCCTGATTTTAAAAAGGGAGATCTATCTAAAATAAAAGAGAAAAATGGCGCACCATTAGGTTCTGGTCCATTTGTATTCCAAAGCTATGAAAATAATGTTGTTACTTTAAAAGCAAATCCTAACTATCGTTTAGGCGCTCCTAAGATTGAATATTTTAAATTACAATATATCAATGATGAGCAGAAAATGGCTGCTATCTTGAATAATGAAATTGATATCACAGAACCTTCTGCTTCTAAAGAAGTGATGAAAGAATTAAAAGACGAAGAGATCCCTTATACTTTAGTAGATTATCCGGGATATGGATATATCGCTATCAGTGCAAAAAGAGTTCCAGATATAAAAGTACGTGAAGGGCTTATGCACTTAATGACAAGAGAACAGTCTATTTCCACTTATTATGGAGAGTTAGCAAAAATTATAGAGCGTCCTATGACTCCAACATTACCAGAATATCCAGCAGATGCAACAGAATATTGGGGATATAATAAAGATAGGGCGTTAGAATGTTTTAAAGAAGCAGGCTATGAACAAGTAGACGGAAAATTAGTGAAAAACGGAAAACAATTAGTAGTAGAAGTGGCAATCGGAGAAGCTTCTGATCATCCATCTACCGCAATTTTAACACAGATGGCAAATGACTTAAAGGAATTAGGCGGAGAATTGATCATCAGTGATTTGGATTTCAGTATTCTCAGCAATCGTGTGAGCAATGATGATGTGGATATGTGGGTTATGGCATGGGGAAATACAACAGACTGTGACTTAACACAATTATTCGGCAGCGACAGTGTGAAAATGGGCGGTTCTAACAGAACTTGGGTTGTTGATACAGAATTAGATAAAATGATGACTCAAGTAATGCAGACATTAGATTTTGAAGAGAGAAAAGCATTAGTGGCACAAGAATTAGATAAGATCATGAGCTGGGCGACTTATATGCCAGTTTATCAGAGACAAACTCTCTTAGTTTACAATCCAGAAACCATTAATATGGATTCTATCCCTTCTAATACTTCCACTTTCTACAATTTCTTTAATGAAATAGAAAAATTGGAAATCAAATAATTCACAAAAAATGTGAGTTTTAGGGGATAAAATAAGGCTGTCTGTTAAAATAGGCAGCCTTATATTCCTTATATTTCTTTCTATAAAATAAATCAGAGAAAAGGGGATACAAAAATTAGCTGTACTGCCGGGCGAATACAGCGATATTTTTCCGGCAGTGCGGCTAAAAGGACATGTCTGCATAAGCAGATATTTCATGAATGAAAGCCGATTGCTTCACGCTTTCACAGGGAAGAAACGGCTATACAGATAAATACAAAAGGAATAAAGAAAGGGAAGAGGTGTGGTATGAGACAATATATTATTCGGCGTATATTGACCAGTATTCTTGTATTATTCGGAGTTTCTATTCTGCTTTATGGGATGCTTCGTATGATGCCGGGAGATTTCGTTTCTCAGATGACATCTGGTAATCCGAGTATTACCGTAGAACAACAAGAGAAATTGAGAGAATCTTATGGATTAAATGGAACAATTATAGAGGGTTATTTTAGATGGGTGAAAGATGCACTGCGCGGTGATTTTGGAATCTCTTTTACTTTTCAAAAACCTGTAATAGAAGTGATTAAAAGCAGGATGTGGACTTCTTTTGCACTATCATTTTCTGCTTTTATTATTGAGCTTTTAATTGCCATACCATTTGGCATTATCGCAGCTACAAAACAATATACAAAGACAGATTATATCATTGTATTTTTTGCATTAGCAGGTATTTCTCTGCCTACGTTCTTTTTCGCCGCTGTTTTACAGAGAACTTTTGCTATGGGATTAAAATGGCTTCCGCTTTCTGGAATGGTGACAGCGAGAGAAAATTATACAGGATTTCGTCTGACGCTGGATATCGCATACCATTTTATTCTGCCAATAACCGTATTCGTCATCTCTGGTGTCGGCAGCTGGTTAAGATATGTCAGAACAAATATGTTAGAAGTATTAAATGCGGATTATGTTCGTACCGCCAGAGCAAAAGGATTGAGTGAAAGAAAAGTTATCTATAAACATGCTTTCCGAAATACCCTGATTCCGATTGTTACTTTTATCGGAGGCAGTATACCGGGACTATTTTCAGGAGCGATCATCACAGAGGGAATCTTTTCTATCTCAGGTCTTGGAAAGACAGCTCTCGATGCTGTGACAGCTAAGGATCTTCCATTCTTGATGGGATATCTGATGTTTTTGGCAGTATTGACTTTATTAGGCACGCTGATTTCGGATATATTATATGCAGTTGTAGACCCCCGTGTCAGATATAACTAAGGAGGTAAAAGAATGGCAGATATCAAAAAAACAAATGAGCAAGAACAAGATAAGTTTGAGCAAAGCCAAGTTATCCTCACTCCCGGACAGTTAATAGCAAAAAGATTTTTTCGGAATAAATTGGCGATTCTGGGATTAGGCATTATTATAGCAGTCGTATTATTTTGCTTTATTGGACCATTTTTCTCTCCCTATGGAGAATATGAACTCTTTTATATCAATGAAAAAACAGGACAAGAAGTCAGCATGTATGACAGTGAAGGGATTAAAGAAGAAGGCGTGGGGGTAAATGTAAAAGCGCCTATCTCAAAAGACCATTGGCTCGGAACAGATGCAGATGGAAGAGATGTCTTCACACGTCTGATGTATGGAGGGCGAATTTCACTAGAGTTCAGTTTGGTAGTTACGTTTATTGAATTATTAATCGGAGTCACTATCGGTGGAATCGCAGGATATTACGGTGGAAAAGTGGATATGATAATCATGCGTATTGTGGAAATCTTTTATTGTATTCCATTTGTTCCATTTATGTTAGTGGTATCTTCTTTCATGGTAGCATTCGGTGTGCTCCCACAGGATAAAATTTATTATTTAATGATAATTATGGGATTTTTAAACTGGGCTGGTGTAGCGCGTATGGTGCGTGGTCAGATTTTGTCCATTCGAGAGATGGATTATATGATGGCAGCAGAAGCCGCAGGTATTAGAACTTCTCGTAAGATTTTTAAACATCTGATTCCCAATGCGATCCCGATCATTATCGTAATGGCAACCATGGATCTGGGAAGCTTTATTTTAACAGAATCCACATTGAGCTTTTTAGGAGTGGGATTAGCATTCCCTTATGCTTCACTGGGAAATATGGTAAATGCGGTGAATAAATCTGTTATTATGAGAAATTATTTGAACATATGGCTTCCACCGGGACTTATGATTTTATTTATTGTAATGGCATTTAACTTTATTGGGGATGGTCTTCGTGACGCATTCGACCCTAAAATGAAAAGGTAGGTGAGAGATTGTGGCAGAATTAACAGAAAAGCAAGAAAAAAAGGCGAAAATGAAAGAAATTAAAAAGACCAATGCTTTGATGTATAAAAAATTTAATCAAGAGAAAAAGAGAAAGAATATTCCAGAATCGGAATATATCACAACGATGAGAGATACCGATAATATCATTGAACTGGACAATCTCAAAACTTATTTTTATACCGATGCCGGAACAGTAAAGGCAGTAGATGGAGTATCTTTTGATATTCCCAAAGGAAAAACTATCGGTGTAGTAGGAGAATCAGGCTGTGGAAAATCTGTGACGAGCTTATCTATCATGCGTTTATTACAAGGACCACAGGGACAGATTGCAGGCGGAAAAATCCGTTATAATCAAGATAACAGAGCGATCGATCTGACAAAAATTTCTAATAAGGAAATGCAGAAAATCCGCGGAAACGAAATTTCCATGATATTCCAAGAACCTATGACAAGTTTAAATCCTATTTTCACTATTGGAGATCAGCTCAGTGAGCCGATTGAACTCCATAATCCAGAGATGAGCAAAGAACAAGTGAAAAATAGAGTAATTGAACTTTTAAAATTAGTAGGAATCGCTCGTGCAGAAGGGATCATTCATAACTACCCTCATGAATTATCAGGAGGTATGAAACAGAGAGTCGTGATCGCTATGGCACTTTCTTGCAGTCCTCGCCTGATTATTGCAGATGAACCGACCACAGCATTAGATGTGACAATACAAGCGCAGATTTTAGATTTACTC
This sequence comes from uncultured Eubacteriaceae bacterium, assembly GCA_947643285.1. Classification (GTDB taxonomy): domain Bacteria; phylum Bacillota; class Clostridia; order Lachnospirales; family Lachnospiraceae; genus MGBC136627. The sequence goes on along the minus strand of CANRVK010000007.1, from coordinate 12,226 downwards.
AGAGATTTAAAGGATAAAATCAATGCTTCTATTATGTTGATCACACATGATTTAGGAGTAGTGGCAGAAATGGCGGACTATGTAGTGGTCATGTATGCAGGAAGAGTGGTAGAACAAGGAACAGTAAAAGAGATTTTCCATGATCCGAAACATCCTTATACCATCGGTTTGATGAAGTCTCGTCCTGTATTAAATGAGGAAATCGGAAGATTATATTCTATTCCCGGAAATGTACCGAATCCGATTGGTATGCCTTCTCATTGTTTCTTTAAAAATCGTTGTGAGAAATGTATAGAAAAATGTGCTGGAGATTATCCAGAACTGATAAGTGTGACAGATACTCATAAAGTGAGCTGTCATTTATATCAAAAAGAAACTTAAGGAGAGGAGGGAAAATATGGATAATATTATAGAAGTAAATAGTTTAGTGAAGCATTATCCAATCAAAGCTGGAGTATTTCAGAAGGTGGTAGGACATGTGAAATCCGTAGATGGCGTGAGTTTTTCTATTCCCAGAGGAAAAACATTTGGGTTAGTAGGAGAATCAGGCTGTGGAAAAACTACCATAGGACGTACTTTGTTGAGATTGACAGAGCCTACTTCAGGGGAAGCTATTTTAAATGGACAGGATATCTTTAAAATGAGCAAAAAAGAACTGCGCGCGATACGTCCGAAGGTGCAGATGATATTTCAAGACCCTTATGCTTCGTTAGATCCGCGTATGCCTGTCGGAGAAATCATCGGGGAAGCTGTGAGAGAACATAAGATTGTATCGAAAGCAGAGTATCGGGATTATATTTTAAAGATAATGGACGATTGTGGTCTTCGACCTTATTATGTGGATCGTTACCCTCATGAGTTTTCTGGTGGTCAGCGGCAGCGTATCTGTATCGCCAGAGCACTCGCATTAAATCCCAGCTTGATTATTGCAGACGAGCCAGTGTCCGCATTAGATGTTTCCATACAGGCACAAGTTATCAATTTATTGAGAGATTTACAGGAGAAGAGAAATCTTTCCTATCTCTTTATTTCCCATGACCTTTCCGTAGTAGAATATATCTCTGATGTGGTGGGGGTTATGTATTTAGGAAATTTAGTGGAGATGGCGTCAAAAGAAGAGTTATTTAAACGACCTATGCATCCATATAGTAAAGCGCTTTTGAGTGCAGTTCCGATACCGAATCCAGATGTTAAGATGAATCGGACTATTTTAAAAGGAGATATCCCATCTCCTGCCAATCCGCCGGAAGGGTGTAAGTTTCATACTCGCTGTCCAGAATGTATGGAGATCTGTAAGAAGAAAAGACCAGAGTTTAAGGATTATGGAAATAATCATCAGGTGGCTTGTCATTTATATGAGAAAACAAAATAAAGGATAAATATTTTCCCCTTTCCTATAGAGTGATATAGAGAGAGGGGGTATTTTTTTCGCGGAGGGTCGCGGCGGCAAATACCTATTCCAACGAAGCCGCGCTCTCGCTCCGTTCCAGACGTAACGGTACTAAATTCGCAAATCCCGCTTCTTGCGGGTTTGCTTATTAAGTACCAACGTCTTCCAAGGGGCTTCTTTTGGAATAGGTATTTGCCGCCGCTGCTTTTTTGGCTTTTCTGGGAATCAAATGGTAGAGTTTAAATTTGTTATAAATGGGTTTGTTTATGGAGGGTTTTATAATGAGGTTTGTGATTTAGGTGTTTTTGTCGATATAGAAGATGTATGGTTGTTTGTATTACTTTCTAATACAGAAGAAAAAACTCTAAGAAACATTTTATTTCAAGAACAGTTTTTCTATGGCAAATGATATAAACGATGTCAATAAAAATGGTATTAGAATTTGGAGGAGGGGTATTGTGAAAATAACATTGAAAAAAATTACAGAGCAAAATAAACAGGAGTGTATTGCATTGAAAGTAAAACCTGCCCAATCGGAATATATAGCTTCAAATGAAGATTCCTTAAAGGAAGCACAGGAGAATGAAGGTATTGCAAGACCATTTGCAATTTATGCAGATGATAAAATGATAGGATTTACAATGTTTGCTTGGGATGAAGACAATGAAGATCCAGAAGATAAATATTGGCTATGGAGATTTATGATTGACAAATCATTACAAGGAAATGGTTATGGATATTTTGCATTAAAATTGCTTATACTCAAACAAATTTTTTTAGTTTCCCTAGAATAGCCACAATCTAGCGAAGGAAAGGAAGTATTCCAAAAGAAACCCCTTGGAAGACGTCGGCACTTAATGAGCGAACCCTCTGGGTTCGGCGAATTTAGTACCGTTACGTCTGGAACGGAGCGAAAGCGCGGTTTCGTTGGAATACTTCCTTTCCGTAACGTATATTATTCTATGAAAGCTAAAAAATTAGAACTATCTATTAAATGTAATATCATAAACTTAAGGAAAATTTGTCTGAATATAGGCAGAGTTTTTTAGGTGTTAAAAATATAATTATTACTATAAAGTCAACATTTATATACTAAATTTTGTTTTTTATATATCTTCTATTCTTTGTAGTTGCTGTACATGATATTATCCCCATCGCTACTAATTCATTCAATAACTGTCTTGTTCGTGGTCCTTTTAATCCTATTTTCTTGGCAATCTCTTCTGTGCTATATTGCATTTCAGGTTTCATATACTCAAGAATCTGTTTCTGCCTATTTGATAAATCCCATAAATTATAATCTGCTGATTTTTCTGCTGATTCTACTAATTCAGTGTTTTCAGCAGCTATCATCTTCAAAATAAGCGTTATTTGATTAAGATTCGTATCTTCAATAAGCTCTGGTTTTACCCAGCCTTCTTCTTTCCATGCTGCGAGTATTGAAGGAAATCCCGAACCAGCGTTATCCCCAAATCCCACCATTCTGAGCATTGTTTGCATATGAGGATTTCTTGATTTTGAATTTCCACCACGATAAATATCTTCTAATGGCAGCTTTAATATTCCCGGATTTGTAAATTCAAAACTGTTTGATCGTTTGATTACTTTCAGAACGCCTGCATCCATCAAATAATCTGCATGAATAATGAGATTAACAAAAGCTTCTCTTACTGCTTTATGGACGGGTGTTTCATCAATACGCTGAATTCCTTCAAGCTTAAATGGCTTCTTTAAATCTTCTGTCAGCTTTGGTGTAACCTTGGTAAAGAAATTAAAAAGGTTATTCTCCCATGTTCCATATATAATTCATTATTATTCTCCATTCAGAAAATCTACATTCCCACATGAAAAAAATCTTTTTTTACTATAATTATAACACAATATTTTAAAATAATTTCCAAATTTATATTGACCATTGTCAAAAAATATTAGTAAAAAATGATTATGATATATATACATTAACTACAAAAAAGATATATGAAGAACAAAATTTATTATAAATATTGCTTTATGGTAGTAATCATATTATATAAAGCTTAAACTATCAATGTCAGTAGAAAGTTCTATATTTTAACACATAAAAGAAATTGCTTATACTCAAACAAGTTTTTTTAGCTTCCCTAGAATAGTCACAACCTAGCGAAGGAAAGGAAGTATTCCAAAAGAAACCCCTTGGAAGACGTCGGTACTTAATGAGCAGTTTCGCAAGAAGCGAAACGGCGAATTTAGTACCGTTACGTCTGGAACGGAGCGAAAGCGCGGTTTCGTTGGAATACTTCCTTTCCGCAGCGACCCTTTGCCTCAAGTGTTCTAGGTAGTATTTTGATGTATTTAACCTGAATATGACATCATAGACAATAGAAATTCCCTTTCACAACAAGTGAATAAAATTATAAATAGAATGGTCGATAAATGTTATATAGAAAGAATCCAAAAATTAGGAGGAAAAGAATATGATGATAAATAACATTGGACAGATGTCTATCTTTGGAAAAGAAGGAATTTCTACAAATTATACCAGTCAGAATCAGACAGTGGCAAATAAAGATGCGAATGTTGGGAAATTACAGAAAAATGGTACTATTTTCGTTGGGGATATGATGACCAGACAGGACGAGATAGCGGCTAAGAGAGTGAAAGCGGATAAAGATTGTATCAAAGAAATATTATCCACTTTTACCAATCAAATGGAGCTGGATAAACAGATAGAAGATCAAACAGCAGAAGTGGAAAATTTAAGAGGGGATATAAAAGCTATAAATGATGAAATCGCTAAAATTGATAAGGCAGAACAGCAATGGAAAGAGGAAAACGGAATTACAGATGACAGCCAAGAACAAAAAGATTTGGATTTAATCCGAAAGCAAAATAAATTTTTGGCTGGAGAAGGGGAAGCGCTGACGGAAGAAGAGAATGAAAGACTGCGCAATATGGGAGAACTTACGGATTATCAGAAGATGGCATTGAGCAATGATGGGGTAAGAGAAAAATATCAAGATGATATCAATGAAATGGAGAAAAAGATAAAAGGACTTAATCAGAGTGTGACAGCGCAGAAACTAGAAGAATTAAAACATTCCCCTATGTTAAAAACTATGGAAGAGGTAGAAAAGATACAAGAGAATCTGAGCAAAGAAATTATAGGGGAACTCAAAAAAGATATGATAGACCATATTGATGAAACTCAGGAAGAAGAGGAGGAAAAAGCAGAAGAAATACAGGAAAAGAAGGAAGAAGAAGAGGAGAAAACAGAAAGCAAGAAACAGGAAGAAGAGGTTGTGAATCCAGAGATACAGAAAGTCATAATAGAAAAGAAGAGCGATATAGAAGAAGAGCTGAAAAATATTATGAATCGTCTGCCAAGCGAAGATTTAAAGGGAATTTCAGTAGATATAGGAGTATAAAATAGGAAAACAAAAACACCGAGATTGTCCGTTTACACGGCTTTTCGGTGTTTTTTGCAGTTTAACCTCATCAAGGAAGTCCCGCTTCTAAGCCGCCAAGGCGAAAGCGGTGGGTTGGGACTTCCTTGTTTCCGTGGGAGTGCAGACTCCCACGGAAAAGCTGCGATAGCAGCTATGAGGTTATGAGCAAGTAGCGAAGCGAATTGCGAATATCCGATTTGACTTTTATGTGCAAGAAAATAAAATAATATGTTTTTTTACTCGTCTAAATGTTTTTCAAAATTTCCTGAAATAGAAACTTTATTAAAATTAATGATAAAAGCATGAGGGTCTTTTTCATCACAGACTCTTCTTAAAAACTCAAATTCATATTTAGAAACAGCAGTAATCAAAACATTGACATCTTGTTTGGTATAAGCTCCTATTCCTTTTAATAAAGTAGCACTGCGATTTAGTTCTTTTAAAATAGCATCTTGTATCTGATTAGACTTTGTAAAAATGATAGCTGTAGTCATAATATTCTGGGAATGTACTCTATCTGTAACATTGCTCATAAATACAGAGTAGATGATAGAATAAATGGCAGTGGAGATATTAAATAATACAGCACATACAGCATAAAGACAGACATTAATGATAGTATTTAATTTTCCCACGCTGAAACTTTTCATTTTTTTGGTGAGATAGACTCCTAAAATATCCGTGCCTCCGCTGCAGCCGCCAGCTTTTAAAGTGAGACCTGCTCCAAAACCGCATAAAATAGCTCCTGTCAGACAGGCAGCAAGAGTATCTTCTAAGATAGGAATCGCTGGTATGGGCAATAATGTCATCATCAATGTCTGAATACCGACCGCCATAACAGTTTTCACAAAAAATCTTCTGCTGATTTCTCTATAGGCTAGAAATAATAGAGGAACATTGATTAAGAAATAGATGATACCCGATATATCAAGAAATCCGGGAAAGTGTATATGACAATATTCGACTAAAACGCTACGGATAACCTGAGAAATTCCGACAACTCCTCCACTATAAAGACTGACAGGAACGATAAAAAAGTTGACTCCCATTGAATATAGAACAGCTCCTGCTAAGACCATTCCATATTTATTCACTTGTTCTTTTAGAAATTGTTTTTTAATTTCGTGTTCTCCCATAAAAACCCTCTTTTATAAAATTTTTATTTCCGCTAAATGTAAAAACGGTTTTATACTATCTTAACTATAGTATGAGAAAATCACTCTGTCAACTGCTATTTTATTTAAAAATAATAAGAAAAAATGACTTTGTTAAAGATTTAATTATTAGGTGTTCCATTTTAAGGATAAATAAGGTATAATAATATTTGATAAGAAATTAATCCATCAAGAATAAAATAAGGAGGCAAATATTTATGTTAGTATCAGCAAAAGAAATGCTGCAAAAAGCAAAAGCAGGAAAGTATGCTGTCGGTCAGTTCAACATCAACAATTTAGAGTGGACAAAGGCTATTTTAGCGACTGCACAAGAATTAAATTCTCCAGTTATTTTAGGTGTATCAGAAGGCGCTGGAAAATATATGACAGGCTATAAGACAGTAGTGGGAATGGTAAAGGGAATGTTAGAGGAGATGAATATCACTGTTCCTGTAGCATTACATTTAGACCATGGCAGCTATGAAGGATGCTTGAAATGTGTAGAAGCAGGCTTCTCTTCTATTATGTTTGACGGTTCTCATTATCCTATTGAGGAAAATATCGCAAAGACAACAGAATTAGTAAAGATCTGTGAAGAAAAAGGATTATCTTTGGAAGCAGAAGTTGGATCTATCGGCGGTGAAGAAGATGGTGTTGTCGGCGCTGGTGAAGTGGCAGATCCAAAAGAATGTAAGTCTATTGCAGATCTCGGTGTAACTATGTTAGCAGCAGGCATTGGAAATATTCATGGAAAATATCCAGCTAATTGGAAAGGTCTCAGCTTTGAAACATTAGAAGAAATCAGCAAATTGACTGGTGATATGCCTTTAGTATTACATGGAGGTACAGGAATTCCAGAGGATATGATTAAAAAGGCGATTTCTTTAGGAGTTGCAAAGATCAACGTGAATACAGAATGTCAACTGTCTTTTGCACAGGCTACTCGTGAATATATTGAAGCTGGTAAAGACCAACAGGGAAAAGGATTTGACCCTAGAAAATTATTAGCTCCGGGTGCAGAAGCAATTAAACAGACAGTAAAAGAAAAAATGGAATTATTTGGTTCTGTAAATAAGGCATGAAAATAGAAAAAGTATTAAAAAAAATACTTGCATTTTTCTAAAATATGAGTTATCTTATTTTCAGAAAGAATGTGTGTTGCACGAAGGTGTTCTAATAGCTTGCTATAAGAACGCCTTTTTTATGCACAGGGGTGCGTAAGAAAATTAGCAGCTTTGCTGTACGCACCCCGTGCGGCGAGTAGAGGAAGATGGCTCTTCCCTACTCGATTAAGAGAATTTGTTATTTCTTTTTATTAAAAGGCAGATGGTAAGGGTATGAACTTAAATCAGAACAACACACAGGAATATATCAAATTAATGGAGAGGATTAAAGTTATGAGCGAGAATCTAAATGTAGAAGAGATATTTGCAGAAAATGTGTTTACTGTTGCTAAGATGAAACAGCGTCTTCCCAAAAAAGTATTTGCAGAAGTAAAGAAAGTCATGGATAATGGAGGGGAATTATCTATTGAAATTGCAGATGTAGTGGCAAAAGCGATGAAGGATTGGGCGATTGAAAAAGGGGCTACTCATTATACTCATTGGTTTCAGCCATTGACTGGAATTACAGCCGAAAAACATGATTCTTTTGTGACACATCCAGATGCAGATGGCAGAATGTTAATGGAGTTCTCAGGGAAAGAGCTGATTAAAGGAGAGCCAGATGCTTCTTCTTTTCCTTCTGGCGGACTGCGTGCCACATTTGAGGCAAGAGGCTATACTGCATGGGACTGTACTTCTCCAGCATTTTTAAAAGAAAGCTCAACAGGAGCGATTCTTTGTATTCCAACGGCTTTTTGTTCTTATAAAGGAGAGGCGCTGGATAAGAAAACACCTCTGTTACGTTCTATGGAAGCACTGAGTGAACAGGCATTGAGAATCGTGCGTCTATTTGGCAATAAAGAAGCAAAAAAGGTGATCGCTTCTGTAGGAGCAGAACAAGAGTATTTTTTAGTAGATAGGGAAAAATATTTACAGAGAAAAGACTTAATCTATGCTGGACGCACTTTATTTGGAGCACTGCCTCCTAAAGGGCAAGAGATGGAAGATCATTATTTTGGCGTGATCAGGGAGAGAATCGGGGCGTTTATGAAGGACTTAAATATTGAATTGTGGAAGTTGGGAGTGACGGCGAAAACACAACATAATGAAGTAGCGCCAGCACAGCATGAATTAGCGCCGATTTATGAAACTGCTAATATTGCAGTAGATCATAACCAGTTAGTGATGGAAACTATGAAAAGAGTGGCACAGCATCATGGAATGACATGTTTGCTCCATGAAAAACCGTTTGATGGTGTAAATGGATCGGGAAAACATGATAACTGGTCTATCTGTACAGATAATGGTATCAATATGTTAGATCCCGGCGATACCCCGAATGAAAATATTCAGTTTTTATTAGTTTTGGCTTGTATTATCAAAGCTGTTGATATCCATGGGGATTTGCTGCGTCAGTCTGCTTCTGATGTGGGCAATGATCACCGCCTTGGAGCAAATGAAGCTCCGCCTGCTATCATCTCTATGTTTTTAGGAGAGCAGTTAGAAGATGTGGTAAAACAGTTAGTGGAAACAGGAGAAGCAAAAACTTGTAAAGATGGCGGAGTGTTAGAAACAGGTGTAAAGACATTGCCAGATTTGATGAAAGATGCTACAGACAGAAACCGCACTTCTCCATTTGCATTTACTGGAAATAAATTTGAATTTCGTATGGTAGGTTCTGCTGATTCTATCGCCAGCCCGAATACTACTTTAAATTCGATTGTAGCAGAAGCATTTTGTGAGGCAGCAGATGTATTAGAAAAGGCAGAAGATTTTGATATGGCAGTGCATGATTTGATCAAAGAATATTTGACGAAACATCAGAGAATCATTTTTAATGGGAATGGTTATTCTGAGGAGTGGGTAAAAGAGGCAGAGAGAAGAGGACTGCCGAATATCAAGTCTATGGTAGATGCAGTAGAAACTCTGACTACAGAAAAATCTATTAAGTTATTTGAGAAGTTTGGAATTTTCACAAAGGCAGAGTTAGAATCTAGAGAAGAAGTTTTATATGAAACATATACAAAGACGATTAATATAGAAGCATTAACGATGATTGATATGGCGACAAAACAGATTATTCCAGCGGTTATTAAATATACTACTACATTGGCAAATTCTCTGTCTTCTGTAAGGGCGGCTTGTCAAATAGCAGATGTGAGTGCGCAGTCTGAGTTACTGGTAGAAGTATCAGCGTTGTTGGCGGAGAGTAAAAAGGCGTTGAAGGAGTTACAGAGGGTTACACCACAGGCAGCAGCGAAGAAAAATGCAAAGGAGATGGCATTTGCTTATAAAGATATTGTAGTGCCTGCGATGGAAGCTTTAAGAAAGCCAGTGGATAAATTAGAGATGTTGGTAGATAAAGAGGCATGGCCGATGCCTTCTTATGGAGATTTGATATTTGAGGTGTAGTGTAGGATAGAAATAATTGTGGTGGTGGTGTGGTGATGGAAGGGAGTGATGAAGGGAATGGCGAAGGGTCGCGGCGGCGAGGAAGTATTCCAGCGAAGCCGCGCTTTCGCTCCGTTCCAGACGTAACGGACACTAAATTCGCAGAACCCGCTTCTTGCGGGTTTGCTTATTAAGTGCCGACGTCTTCCAAGGGGCTTCTTTTGGAATACTTCCTCGCCGCCGCTCGTTTGTTGGCTTTTCAAATCTGTGAGAAGTGAATTTCAAAATTTTAAGATAGTGATAGAATATAAAAATTCTTAAGTTGACCACATTGGTATAGAGGTTAAGGGTTGTGTAAGAATGGAGGATTAAGATGAAGAAATTGATAAGAATGATGATGTTGTTCTGTATGACAGGGATATTGATGGTTGGCTGTGGGAAAAAGGAATCAACGGTAGAAGAAGATGTCACAATACACATAGCAGGGTTAAAAGGACCTACTTCTATGGGAATGGTGAAGATGATAGAAGATAAAAAGGATGTGCAGACGGGGGTTAAGTATGATTTTGCGATGTATACAGCAGCAGATGAAATTGTTCCTAAGATCGTAAAGGGAGAGATAGATATCGCGGCTATTCCAGCGAATTTGGCGGCTGTTTTATATCAGAAAACAGAGAAAGGGATTACTGTAATTGATATTAATACATTAGGGGTTTTATATGTAGTAGAAAATGGAACGTCTATTCAATCTTTTGCGGATTTAAAAGGGAAGACTATTTATATGACAGGAAAGGGAACGACGCCGGAGTATGCTCTTAATTATTTATTAGAGAAAAATGGGCTGACAAGGGAAGATGTAACGGTGGAATTTAAGACAGAGGCGACAGAGGTGGCTTCGGTTTTACAGAATACAGAAAATGCGATTGGATTATTGCCACAGCCATTTGTTACGGTAGCTTGTAGTCAAAATGAGGCGTTGAGAATTGCGCTTGATTTAACAGAGGAATGGGATAAGGTGCAAGGAGAAGAAAAAAGCAGTCTGGTGACAGGTGTGACAGTGGTGAGAAATGAGTTTTTAGAAGAACATCCAGAGGCAGTAAAATTATTTTTAGAGGAGCATAAGGCTTCGGCGGATTTTGTCAATCAGAATGTAGAAGAGGCTGCTACATGGATAGAGAGTTATGATATTGTCAAGGCTGCTGTGGCGACAAAGGCTATTCCATATTGTAATATTACTTGTATTACAGGGAAGGATATGAAGGATAAATTAAGTGGCTATTTGAATTCGCTGTTTGAGCAGAATAAAGAGGCAGTAGGAGGACAGCTTCCAGATGAAGCATTTTATTATACAAAATAAAATAGATAGATGGAGAAAGGTTTGTATTATTTTATTTTGGCTGCTTCTTTGGCAGATAGTCAGCTTTTTTATTCCCAAGATTTTATTTGCCAGCCCTATAGAGGTGGGAAAGAGTTTGTGTCATCTCGTAGGAGGGGGAGATTTTTGGAAGGCGATTTTTTATTCTTTTATAAAAGTGGGAATAGGATTTTTTTTAGCAGTGTTTTTAGGGAGTTTACTGGGATTTTTGGCATTTCGAGTGCGGATTTTTGAGGAATTATGTAGTCCTATTTTGCAGATGATGAAAGCAATGCCAGTCGCTTCTTTTATTATTGTAGTATTAATTTGGATATCTTCTGCAAAGATATCCATTTTAATTTCTTTTTTAGTCGCGTTTCCTATTCATTATATCAGTATGTTGGAAGGATTAAAAACATTAGATAAAAAATTAGAAGAGATGGCAGAGGTTTTTGGTGTTCCGAAAAAAAGAAGAATAAAGCAGCTATATTTTCCACAGCTATTTCCGTATATTTCCAGTGGTTTAAAAATGTCAGCAGGAATGTGCTGGAAGGCAGGGATTGCGGGGGAGATTATAGGACTTCCTAAATATTCTATCGGGGAGAATTTGTATCTGGCGAAATTGTATCTGAATACACCAGATTTATTTGCGTGGACAGTTGTTATTATTTTGTTGAGTGTGATATTTGAAAAGATATGGATAGAGATATTGAAGCGAGTGGAGGAGTATTTTGTGAGAGGAAAGAGATGCAGGAATTAGTAAAGTTAGAACGGGTGACAAAGGAGTTTGAGAAAAGACGGATTATAGAAGATGTGACATGTGAGATAAAAAAGGGAGAGATTTGGTGGATACGGGGGGCTTCTGGAGCTGGGAAAACTACTTTTTTAAGAATGTTGATGGGGCTTGAGGAGGTTTCTTCTGGAAAGGTGGGAAGAAAGAAGGGTTTAAAGTTTTCTGCTGTTTTTCAGGAAAATAGGCTATTAGAGTGGTGCGATGCAGTGGAAAATGTGGAGTTTGTGGCTTCTGATTTGATAGATAGAGAGAGGGTTATAGAGAATTTACAAAAGGTGCTGCCAAGAGAATGTTTGTTTCAGCCAGTCAGTACATTGAGTGGAGGAATGAAAAGAAGGGTGGCACTGGTGAGAGCGGTTATTGTGGATTCGGATATTTTAGTGTTAGATGAACCTTTTACGGGGTTAGATGAAAAGGCGATGAAAAAAGTGGAGGAGTATATTTTGGAGGAGAGAAGGGGGAGAGCGATAGTGATAGCATCTCATCAGGGGGAAGAGGAAATATTTTCGGATATAGCATATCAGGTGTTAGAGTTAAGAGGGTAAGGGGGTTTCCGCTCTTGCAAGGCACTATTCCAACGAAGCCGCGCTCTCGCTCCGTTCCAGACGTAGCGGTA
>CANRVK010000006.1 GCA_947643285.1 uncultured Eubacteriaceae bacterium | reverse complement strand
CGAAAGACGCTATCCCGATATTCTTGATTTTTAATCATCTCTCTCCTCCTTTGTACCCCTTTTTTTATAGTATAACCTATCTTTCGTCTTATCGCAAGATTCTCTTTACATTCTTCTCTAATGTTATTACTATTTAATCTATCATACTATTTAATTAAGTTCTGTGAAATAAACCATAAAAAAGTCAAGCAATTATTAAAAAAACTGATATACTTATATTACATCGCGATGAAGGAAGGAACTATATGAGTTATTCAACTATAGCACATGCATTGATTAGTTATGTGGACAATCACTTAGAAGACTTTGATATTAAAAAAATGTCAAAAAGTTTTGGTTTTTCAGAAATTTATCTTCGGGAACTATTTTTAAAAAATGTAAATATACCTATTATGCAATATTATAAAAGAAGGCGTATTATCATATCTGCTTTAGAAATATTACATTCAGATAAAAAAATAGTTGATATTGCTTTGGAAAATGGATTTTCTAATCATGAATCGTATACAAGAGCCTTTCAGAATTTTTTTGGTATGTCCCCTAGTAAATTCAGATTAATTGGAAGAAAACAACTTGTTACTGATGTGTTTGAATTGGCTCAATTTATTAGTAAAGAAAAAAGGAGCGATGTGTTAATTATGAATCAAAACAATAAAAATACAATATTATATGATATCCCAAAAATTGAGTGGGGAACATATGGGAGTAATACAATGTTTCCGATCTGTATAAAAGCAGTATCTGAATACTTGGGAGATGAGATTTCTTATGCTTATATTATGGCAGCAACCGGAGCTGCCTTCCGTTTAGTATGGAATCAAACAACATGGGATTTAAGTAATATCGATATATACCATACTTTAACAGATTCTAATGATATATATCAATATGGTGCGAAAGCGCTAGGTCGGGAATTTACTTTCCTTGGAAGAGAAGATAATACAAAAAAAGAAGATTTTATTGCTTATATAAAATCGAATATTGCAAAGGGTTATCCTGTTATTGCATTAGGAATTATTGGTCCACCAGAACCATGTATTATTGCTGGATATGAAGCTAATGGAGATATTGTTGTGGGCTGGAATTTCTTTCAAAATGACTCTGAATTTTCTTTCGCAATCAGTTCTATGGATAATGGATATTTTCGTTGTGATAATTGGTGGGAAAATTCAGATACACAAGCTATTATGTGTATTGGTGATATAACAAATACTTCTTATAACGATAAAAAAATAGTGGAAAGGGCAGCAAATATTATGCTTGCAAGAGATGAACATTCATATGCGAAAGGAATAAAAGCATATGATGCATGGAAATATATGCTGTTAAATGATAAATGGTTTGAAAATAATACCATCTTTGATTATCTTTTTTCAAAATTTCTGGTGCAAAATGATGCTATGATATGTATCAGCGATGGAAGAAAATGGGGTGCAAAGTACTTTAAGGAATTATCTGAAAAATATGGAGAAACAGAAAAGTATATATGCCAGAAAATAGAAAAATATTTTAACAGTGTCAGTAATATCGCACAAGAAATGACAGACTTAATTGGTGATTGGAATGACACGGAAAAAATGTTACGAAATTTTGGAGATCGTTCTATTAGAGAAAAATTAGGTAAATTAATTGATTCTGCTAAATTAGAAGATACTAAAGCATATGAACAGATAAAATTACTTTTGAATTATCTATAAACCATTTTTATATCTTGAAGATAAGAACTAGATGAACTTTTAGATCATCTTCATCTAGCTCTCTTTAAAATCTACAACATCTGGCTTGTTATACCTGTCTTCTTTTCACTATAGTTGGAATTCAGTACATAATTTTTATCACATAAAAAATATAACTACAATGTTTTTACTATATATTCTGTTTCCTTTTTCTTTTAGTTTTTTATCTCTTTATATTCCTTGATAGACTTTTACTATTACATTTTCTCTCTCAATCTATTTTTTGTAAAAGATATATCTAATAATTGTAATTTTACTATTATTTTTGAGGAATTAAATGATATTGTTTTCCTTTATAAGATGGCAGAAAAATCTCTTCTGTTGTATATGAAGCTTGTTCTCACAAAAAATGGTCTGTAAGATTATGTATATGTTATGACTAAATTTAATTGATATAGTTTCATCTAAGTTTCATCAGTTTCAAAATGATTTTGGAACTGGTGAGATTATTAATTATTCTTATTTATTTTTTCCCTTTTACATAGTTAAAATATATTCTTGTAACTTAGCTGCCATATGAATTGGTATGGGCATAATTGTTGCTTCATCATATTGGATTGCCCCTATTCGTAATGAATTAGTAAAATGTACCCATTCATCTGGATTATCACCTTTTTGTAATTGAATAGGATAAATTTCTATCATATCACGCTCTGCAAACCTTTGATATGGCTTACTATATGTTGTTTCTTTATAACTAGATTTATATGCTTTATCATTTGGTCTTCCTATAACTGACCAATAGTCATTTTCATACTTAAAGATACCACTTGTTGCTGTATATCCTTCTGTTTTTGATAAGTCAGTAAAATAATCTGGCACTTCACCATTTCTTCTGATCCTAATAAATCTTACTTTTGATTCATTAAGATTTACCTTGTAACTATTCTCCTTAGTACCAACTTCTATTTCCCGTGGACAATATGTTTCAAGATAAATGTATTTTTGAATTTGACTATCAGTAATTCCATTACAAAAAGCTCTTGTATTTCCATTTGCTTCAATTAAAACTAGAAGATTATCATTTTTATATACATTTTTCCACATTATCATTTTCTGTTTAAACATACCTTTCGATGCCTTATCACATTTCTTTTCAAAATCCTTGTCAATGCTTAAACGTGCCAATTCAAATGCAGCTTCCCTATAAGGCACACGTATCTTCTCAAATGCATCACACTCTACATAGACTTTCCCAGAAATATAATCCAATTCCACACATAAAGGTAAAAATCTTGCTTTTCCATATATGGTGTTTATTTGATTCATAATATGTATTCCTATTATAGGTGTATGCGCTAATGCATTTTTATTATCTATTACCTTTTCATCTAAAGCTCTTATATATCCCAACTGACGATATAAATCCTCTATTGCACTAATTATCTTATTCTCAACAACTGCCTCAGAATCGTCATCATTCCAAGGTGTAATAAATTGTGTAAGTCGTTTTCTCAATGCAAAACCACAACGAATCGCATCTTTTGGGTCTTGTTCAGTAAACTTATCTTTTCCCGGTAACAATACAATACATGCTGTAACTTCTGTTGCAATATCAATTTTTTTCTCTATCTCTTTAATTCTTTTTAAAACTGCTGCACTTTGAGAATTTTCCAGAATCTCTCCTATATTTCCAAGTTTACACATTTTGATATTAAATACCATATTATCAGTGCTTTGAAATATATTTCGGAGTTTATTTATTATTTCTTCTGCACATTCTTTTGTATTATCCATATAATAAACTTCAAGAATTAAATGATTTGTTTCAATACATTCTCTAATTCTATTTGCCATAAAAACTCTTTGTTGGTCATTAAGTTCTTTATTAAATTTAATTTCATCCATCTTTAATTTACTTGCTGCATTTTTTGTAGACTTAACTCGCTTAATCCCCTCTAATTGATATACAATTTCTGATATATTTGATAATACACCATCAAAAATATCTTTTTTTTCTGATACACTCACTCCGATACCAATATTATTTTTTGTAAATCCAAAACTATCCATTCCATTTTTATATAAGCAAGTAATTTTCATGTTTTCAAGCAAATAGGCATCTATTGAATCTATTACTTCTTTAGCTTTTGGAAGAAACTTATAATTAGACAAATTATAATACTTTTCCTCTACCTCTTGCCAAAAATACTCTTCCTCACTCTTATACCTTTGATATATTGGAATTTTATAGATTCTGTTATTTCCAACCCATATATGTGCCATCACATTCTCTTTATTCAAATATGGTTTCTCTTTCCACTTACTTGGTATCCATCTATGTATACTACAATCACACAAAAGTAATGGTTTTCTTTTTGGTGGAATTGTCTGAAGTGAAAAAGAAATTCCATAGGAATAAATATTGTTGCCTTTTCCTTGTATGTCTGAAATTAATTGACTTTTTCCAGCATAATTTAAAATCACATCATGTCCATCTATTCTTACACTTTTTCCTACTAATGCATTAGTTATCATCAATGAAAACGCTGAATAAGAATAATTCTCTGTAGGAATTCCATTTTCATCAAAAAGTTGTACTTCCTTACTTCCTTTTAACACATTCAATTCTTCAACTCTCATACAACTAATTATTTCTTGAATTTCTGATTTTACATTAGATTGAAGTTTATTATTATCTAAATAATATGAATGTAACCATATTTTTATATGGTCAAACAATAAATCGATATTAATTTCTTGTTCATATGAAATTACCCACATTTCATCATCTGATTCTGCTCTAAGAGGCATCAATTCGATTATTCCATCTAACCACGCGCTCAAACTATTCTTAAGTATATATGTTGGTAATGCATATGTTTTATCCCATTTTGATTTTATTATCTTTTCAACCTTTATTAGTTTTTCCTTCCATGTTTTAGGAAACCCCACATAGTAAAATTTACATACCACTTCACTATGTGGAACAAAAGCCATTGGATATATATTGGTATTATTACTCATGTCTAATTCCCCTTTCATATGCTATAAAAAACGGTTCATATAATGTTCTGGCAACTTCACCACTATCCATATCCGAAAACATATTCCTCAAATATAAATACAATTCCTTTAATGTATCAAATCCTTTTTCTATATCTTCTCTTTTTCTAAATGCACCATCAACAAAATAAACTGTTGGCGGATTTTTAGATGCATCTGTCACTCTACATAGACGTCCAAAAATTTGCAGAATTAAAACAAACATTGTAGCAACTAGATCAGTTTTTATCTCTATATCACATATATTATCTAACCTTCTCTTCGATGAATAATTCATTCGATTCCAAAATTTTATTGCTTCTTGTCTAACATATATATTTTTTTCATATATATCCGTCCCTTTATATTGATACATTTTTTCTGCCATATATCCATTCATTTTGATACTTCTTTCTTTCACATCATCTGGTACACCCATTGGTCGAATCAAAAAGAAAACACTACTTAAACAAGAATGTCCTTGTTCATCAACGATATTATGTCCACGTTCTATTGCTAAAGCTGGTGCTACTAAAATCCTTGCTTTATTTTTATCGAATTTATACACTTCTCCTCTGCGCATATATTTATCAGTATCATCTTTGTTCATACTTCTATCTGAAATCAAAGCGCAAACATCTTCTTTGCACCCTCTTTTAATTAAATTTGCTCCTAAATGTTCAGCTACAACCTCTGCTTGCGAAAAACTATTAACTATTAGAAGAATCTTTCCTTCTTTCTTCAATTCTGAAATAATATTTAATGTACATTTATCTACTACTGTTTTCAAAATCTCTTCTCTAGATTCCAAAGGACTTCCAGATACTCGTTCTTCTAAACCAAGTTCTATAAATTCTGTTTTTGCAATAAATTCTCTCACAGATTTATCTGCTTCAATAATATAATTAACATCTGTATTTACATGATATTCATATGAACCTTTTGCATAACTAGAACCCGATAACAAAACAACATGTGGTCCTATAGCAATTCCATCTTTATTTACTCGTAAATATGGTAAATCTGTCAATAAAGCTCTGCCATATGCATATTGCCTAAACAGCAGTATATCATCCTCTTTAGTAGACTTTATTCCAAATAAATTCCCCATTAGAGCAGAAGGCAAATAATCCTGTTGATCCATAAAACGTGCTTTTATAAATCCAACAAGCTCATTATAACCCATAGCAATATCTTGTGAATCTTCATATGAAACCCCAATATCCATAACAAACTTATCAAAGAAAATTAGCGTAATAATTAACTGAATTTTTTTATGAAGTTCAATTTTAATTTTATTCTTCTTTTCTATATCCTTTTGAAGCTTTTTTAATTCTTTTTCTGTTTTTTCCTGATATGTTTTAGATAATTTACTAATATCTTCCAGAATAAGTTTTGGCTCATTTTGTTCTATCCATTCTGCTAATAATGTTTCAAAACGATCTGTTTTTACACTTTCGCAAGAACTCATCATGATATTATATAATGAACTTAATTCTGCTTTGTCGAAATCCATTAATTGATATATTTCTCTTTGTGTACTTTCTGAAATTTCATCTTCAATATTATCCAACAAGGTATATGCTGAAAAAGTATTTGATAGCACGCTTTTGCTACCACTATTTTTAGCTGCTTTTACTGCATTTGATACACAAGCTAAAACAATTGGTGATTTTGACTGCAATTCTGCATAATACATACATGAAATATTTTCCATACGCTTTGCATTTGATTTTAACATAAACTGATGATAATCCTCTGCACACTCATTTATGAATGCATTAAATTCTGTCGCAGGAGTAAATAAATCATCCAAGTTTTTCTGAACTCTATCACATTCATCATAAAATACTACATCTGCTGTTTCTATAACTTCTTTCAGGAAAATATTTTGTAATTTTCCTACTCTACTTATTACCAACCCTGCTACTGTAGTAATTACAATATTGCTTTTTAATGCCTCTCTCTGCATTGCTGTTGATGTACATTTCTCAAAATATGGACAAACATACTTTTGATCTCCTCGTTCCAATTTAATACAAGGTTCTTCTCCAAACGACACCGCATTCTTATTTGTTAAATCCAATCCATCAATTAAACAATTTGTTGTCAAATATTTAGATACTTCTTCAGCTAAATAATATTCTTCTTCATCAATTATTTGGTTAATATATTTTATTCGTTCCGCCTTTCCAATTAACGGACTGCAATTACAACCTAATGCATAGAAATATTTGTATAAGGTAAACACTTCTGCAACTGTATCAGTTACAATAACAATTCTTTTTTCGAGTTTATTTAAACAATAGGTCATCGTTTTTAGTAAAGTTGTCTTACCAGCTCCAACCATACCCACAATATTGATAACCTTATCTAACTCCAATTTTTCTGCCAGCTTAACATTTCCACAATTCACTTCTTTGATAAAATTATTTTTTAAAATATTTATACAATGATCTTCTGGCATTATCTTTTGCATCTCTTCCGCTGCGTTAATTAAACTTATAACATCAAGCACAATCTTTTTACGTGGTATTACTTCCTTCTGTATATCACAAATCTTATCATCAATATCTTCATCAATAGTTACATATACACTTTTTTGTTCATTATTCTTATTATAATATTTGTAAACACCTTGAGTTGCATACTTTGCATTTTTATAACTGCTATAAGAAGTAATATATCTCATATAATCAGCCTCACGATTAGCATATACTAAATTACTTGTATCTCTTTTAATAATCCTATCTTCAATAATCTCAAATAATCGTATTCCGTCATATTCTCTCTTTATATATTGTTTAAGAGTATCTTTCCATATTTTTTCCGAACGATATTTCTTCAAACATATACTCGCATTTTGAATAATATAAGAATTTAAATTAAAATTCCTTTTTCCGATATTTTGATATTTAGTAAATAAAATATAACCTTTATTTGGATCAGCATCACTTTTAAAATGCATAACAATCATTAATGCCATTTCAAATAAAATAAACTGGTTCACTTTCAGTAAACAAATTTTTTCGTTATAATAGGGTTTAAATTTCTTTCTTATTTCTTTCATTTACGTTCACCTCTTTCTCTTATTTCTTTTTTCAAATCATATAATCTAATGCAATATATATTTTTCTTTCCTATTTCCTCTAATTTTCTATTAATTATCTCTAAATAATCTGTTCTTTCATTTGCAAACTCATCTGGAATCACATAAAGACCCTTTTTATAGTTTCCATCTGGAAATCCACCATCTTTTTCTACTTTTTCTCTTAAAAAATATGGTTCTTTTATTGCCTTAGCATCAATCGCCATTACATCTCCATTAGGAAAGGTAATTTCAATATCATATTTGTCCATATCAGGCCATAATACATTTTTAACTTTATGCTTGTCACAATAATTATGTATTTCTAATTCTAATTTCCCTGGTACAGCAATGTACTTCATTACTCCACGTTTTAGGCGAAACATGCCTGAATCACCTAATATTTTTTCTAATTCTCTTTCAATATATTTTGTTTCACTACAAGAACGACTTTGACACCTCATTCCTATTTTTTCCTTCTGTAATGTCCAGCCACATTTTGGACATATATAACAATTATCCCTTATCTCTTCATAAGCGTTTTCTATTGCTTGTAATGCTATGCTATTTTGAGAATACATAAGTTTTAACATTCTTAAGTCACTGAACTTAATTATTGGATGTTCTATTAAGTATTTTCTTAAGTGTACATATTCACTTTGATTTAATGATTTTAAGCAATCATAGACAGCTTTCTGTTCTATTCCTGCAATGATATCTTTTTCAATATATTCAATATAGTCTTCACAATTATCATTGACATGGAATGTATTGAATCCACTATCTCCTACTAATGCATCCATACAATAAAAAACTTGTTTTTCTAATTCCAATTTTTCTGCCTTTTCCCATCCCTCAAACCATTCAGAAACTGGATGCATTGCATATTTTGTAATAAAACTTTGCTCATGCATTTTGTTAAAATCAAAGCCTTTAGGATTATACTTATAATTCAAGCTTTGAAAAATATTTATACCATGAATTAACCTCTTACTATAAAAATATTCTCCTTCTATCTTCTGTCCTTCTTTTTCATATAATCCAGTAATAATAAGTCCCATTGCAATTTTTAATTTTGTTAAATCATCCATTTTTCTAATTCCTTTCTTCAATTTTTACTAAATAATAAAAAAACGTTCTTTTATACAAAAATTAAAGAACGTAATATTTTAAGATATATCCTAGTAATCAATAAATGAAAAAAATCTAGGTAAACTAATTATATTCTATTATTCGTGTACAAATATAATAAATGTACAATAAATAAAAGTCAAGATATTTATTAACAAATTACAGTTTCCTTTCTACCTTTCTCAATTCATCCAACAATATGAGTCTGTTTTTATATTTAATTTTCCATTCTCTAATAATATCAGCAGAAATATCTAAATTTTCAACTGCGTTTTCACAATAATAATTATATCCCCTTTCCAAAATGTGTAGTTCAAATAATTTCTTCCAATTCATGTTCTTTCTTCATTTCAAATTTATTTCTACATTCATTATCCTAAAAAAGATAAATTTATAGATTTTTCTCGAACTCATGTTAAATTATAACATATATTCCTCTGAAATAATAAAAAAATAGCTTAAGCCAAAAAACTATTCCAGTAAAAAAGCGTAGCTTCATTGAAATAACCCCTTGGCTTAAGCAAAACTTTGTTTCCCTTATAAGATAAAAAACTCTATCTATTTTTCTATTTCATTTAATGCTAATTTAATACACCCCATAATTCCCTGATTATCATTTAAACTAGGAGGTACAATAAATGTTTCCAAATCTTCTAATTCTTTTGTCTTTAAATATCCATTTAACAATTCTTCAAATTTCTTTCTCACTAATGGAAATAATTGTTCTTGATGCATTAATCCCCCACCTAATATAATTTTTCTAGGAGATAACATTAAGGTATAATTTACCAGAGCTTGTGCAATATAATATGATTCTAATTCCCAGACTTCCTCTCTATCTGCGAGTTCATAACCTTTCTTTCCCCAACGCTCTTCTACTGCTGGACCAGCCGCAAGACCTTCCATACAATTTGGATGAAATGGACAACGACCTTTATAATTATCATCTAGATGTTTCGCCAATAAAATATGTCCACCTTCTGGGTGCAGCATACCATGTAAAAGTTTTCCATCTACATAAACCCCAATACCAACACCTGTTCCTATCGTTATGTAAATGCTATTATCTAACCCCTTTGTTATTCCCCAAGTAGCTTCTCCTAATGCGGAAGCATTTACATCTGTATCTAACCCAACAGGAACTTGTAATGCTTCTTTTAATGTTCCATATAGATCATAATGTGCCCAAGCTAATTTCGGTGTCACTGTAATATATCCATAAGTAGGAGATTTTTTATCCAAATCTACCGGTCCAAATGTTCCTATTCCCAGTGCATCAATATTTCTTTCTTTAAAATAATCAATTATTTTTGGCATTGTAATTGCAGGTGTTTCGGTAGGAATAGAAACCCTTTCCAAAATATTTCCATTTTCATCTCCTACTGCACATACCATTTTTGTTCCACCTGCTTCTAATGCTCCAATTCTCATTTTATTTCCTCCTATTTCTATATTTTATTTTTAATCATTCAACATATCTCAAAAATCTCTCCATTATATGATATTGTTTCAATCCACACTCAGTAATTTCACAAAGTGCATCATACAATTATGAAGCTGACATCATAGCAGTGAGGAACTACCCTATTTTTCTCCGTCCATCACTGCCATAGAGTACTATTTTTGCAATTATCTCACCATTAATAGAAATGGGAGAAATTCTTGCTAGTTTATATTAAATATTGAATATTAATTACCTTTTTTAAACAAATTTCACTGCTGTTCCATATGCGATAACCTCTGCCGCGCCCTGCATAATTGCGGAAGAAGCATATCGAATATTTACCACCGCATCTGCTCCTAATTTTTCCGCTTCTTCTACCATTCTTTTTGTTGCAAGTGCTCTCGCCTCATTCATCATCTCATTATAGGCTTTTAATTCTCCTCCTACTAATGTTTTAAATCCTTGTGTAATATCCTTTCCAATATTTTTAGACTGAATGGTACTTCCCTTTACTAACCCTAACATTTCTAATGTCTTACCTGTAATATAATCAGTATTTACTAAGATCATCGTATTCTCTCCTCCTTATCTCTTTTATCCTTTCTACTAAAACATAGATAGAAACTCCTATTAATGCAAAAATTATAATCCCTATGATAATTTTTATGATATTAGGAATAGGAACTATCATACAAATACCAAAATAGAGAAACATAATACAAATTATAATAATTGTAATAATAACAGGTCCTATTATCTTCTTTATCATCTTTCACCCTTCCAATCTAAATATGTCTGAGTATTGCCTATCTTATTCCATTCATTTTCTTTATTTTATCATTTCTTTCTCGCCATAGCAACCACCATTTTTATAAAAATCTTCTATATTTAGACAACAATAAAAATTATACTATACTTTTGCAGATAATATCATTTCTTGTTGTAAACCGATCCATAAACTTTACAACAAAAAACTATTCCAAAAGAACAAAAGAACCCCCTTAGAAAATGACGGTACTTAATAAACAAATCCGCAAGGAATTGCGAATTTAATACGGCATAGTCTTTCATAGAGCAAAAGCACAACCTCCCTAGAATAATTTCCTTCATCAAGATGTAAAAATTCCCCTTATCATTTCCTCTATCTCCTCTGTTTCATTTACCATCCCCTTAATACAAAATATCTCATTTCCCTCTTCCACCTTTTCTATTATCTCTTTAAATTCCTTCTCTCTATAGGGAAACATTCCTGTCATAAAAAATATTAACTTTTTTCTGATGGGTCTTTTTTTTTCTAAATATTCCCCCACCAAAGAACTTATTTTTCCCATATAAACAGGACTCCCCAAACTGATCACTTCATATTCTTCTAAATCATATCTCTCTCCCCGACATAAATAATTCACTGTAACCTCATATCCCTGTTTCTGAAGTGTTTCTGCTAACAAACGATTTAATTTATCCGCTGTATTATGTTTAGAAGGCTGATATAGCACCAAAGCCTTTTTCCCTTCTCCTTCCAAAATATATTCCTTATTTCCCCAATACTTATCTAACTCTTTCATCTGAAAAAAATGATAAATCCTTAACCCTATTCCAATCAATATGATACCTATTATAAAAGTCAATACTGTAATAAAAAGCATGGTAAAAATACTCATTCTCTATCTCCTACAAAAACCAATCTAACAAACTTTTTCTACTATCTTTCTAAATTCACAAATCTAGTCAGATTCGGAAGCCATAACAGATTCACCGTACCGATTGGACCATTCCTCTGTTTTGCAATAATTAATTCTGCAATCCCTTTATTCTCTGAATCCTTATTATAATAATCATCTCGATAAAGAAAAATCACCATATCCGCATCCTGCTCAATAGATCCTGACTCTCTTAAATCTGACATAATCGGTCTTTTATCAGGTCTGGATTCACAAGCTCTATTTACCTGTGATAGCGCAATAACTGGTATATTAATTTCCCTCGCTAAAGATTTTAAAGAACGAGAAATCTCAGAGATTTCCTGTTGTCTATTATCTGATCTCCCATTTCCAGACATCAGTTGCAAATAATCTATAATAATCAACCCTAAATTATGTTCTAATTTATATCTTCTACACTTTGATCTAAGCTCTGCCATATTAATTCCGGGCGTATCATCAATAATAAGATTAGACTTTCCTATAATCCCTGCACTCTCTATCAACCGCTCCCAATCACTATCCGAAAGTTCTCCTGAACGGATATTTTGCGCATCCACCCTAGATTCCATAGAAAACATACGATTAATTAACTGTTCTTTTGACATCTCCAAGCTAAAAATAACTGTGGTGATATTATTTTTTATTGCAATATTATCCGCCAAATTCAATACTAATGCTGTTTTCCCCATCGCTGGTCTAGCCCCAATTAAAATAAAATCTGAAGGCTGTAATCCAGATGTTTTATAATCTAAATCATAAAACCCTGTCGAGATTCCTGTCACACTCCCTTTTATTTTTGATGCCCTCTCAATCCTCTCTAACGCCTTAATAACTATATCTTTAATCGGAACAAAATCTCCCTCACTGCGATTTTGAATCAGATGAAAAACCTTTTTCTCAGTTTCCTCTAAAATATTTTCTAATTTATCCTTACCCAAATAACATATATTCTCAATCTCTTCATTTACTTTAATCAACTTTCTGAGTGTAGATTTTTCACTCACAATATTAGCATAATGTTTTATATTTGCAGAAGTAGGCACTATATTGATAATATTGCTCATAAACTCAACCCCGAAAATTTCTGGAGGAGCATCTTTTTCTTGCAGCCGATTTTTTAAAGTGATGAAATCAACAGGTTCTCCTTCATTATATAATTCCACCATCGCCTCAAACATCAATCCATATTGACGCCCATAAAAATCCTCTGCTTTCAATATTTCCGAAGCCGCCAAAATAGCCTCTTTATCCATTAACATAGAACCTATTACAGATTGCTCTGCTTCTATACTATGAGGTAATACTCTTTTAATAAGCGATTCTTCCACCTTTTCTTCCTCCCACAAACCCCTTTTATTACTCATCATTTAAAATCAATAATTCTCACACCATAAACATAACCTAAAAAACCATACAAAAAGCCCAAAAGTCAAAAAAACACTTTAATCAAAGGTGCGCACAGGAAAGAACCTATTCCAACGAAGCCGCGCTTTCGCTCCGTTCCAGACGTAACGGACACTAAATTCTCGGCGCGTAACCGCACCGCTCATTAAGTGCCAACGTCTTCCAAGGGGCTTCTTTTGGAATAGGTTCTTTCCTGTGCTAGTTTATAGCATAGCCAAAACTAAAAAACAATATTTCCGTTATTACAATTCTACCTGAAAAACTATAGATGAGCAAATATAAAATAATACACCATAAATTCCAAGTTATAGAGATAATTCCACTAAAATACAGAAAAGATCTTTATAACAAAGACTATATATCATGCTTTTTTGCATTTTCGGAATTTGCTCCTTTATCGTTAAAAAATAAAAAATCTCAGAATAATCCACAAACTAGCGAAGGCAAAAAATGATTCCAAAAGAAGCCCCTTGGAAGACGTTGGTACTTAATGAGCAGTTTCGCAAGAAGCGAAACCGCGAATTTAGTACCGCTACGTCTGGAACGGAGCGAAAGCGCGGCTTCGTTGGAACATTCTTTGCCGCAGCGAACCTCTATTCAAACTGTTCCCCTAACCTTTCTCCATTCCCCAACTCCATACCGATAAGATTACTCCTCAATTATAAATCCTCTCTTAACATGACAGCCCTTTTCACTTCGCTTCTTCTACTTTCACAGATAATTTCGCTGTCACATCTTTATGCAATTTCACCGGAACAATATACATACCTAAAGCTCTAATAGGTTCTTCTAGCTGCATCTTCTTTTTATCTAACTCAAACCCTAATTGTTTAGAAACCGCTTGCGAAATTTCTTTTGTGGACACAGAACCAAATGTTCTTCCCCCTTCGCCTGCCTTAATAGAAACTATAACAGGCTTCTCTTCTACTTTCAGAGCTAATTCCTTCGCCTGTTCTAATAATTCCTTTTGTTTCTTCGCCTCATTCGCCTGCTTGAGCTTCAAATCATTGAGATTTTTCTGATTCGCTTCTACTCCTAACTTTTTAGGCAACACATAATTTCTGGCATATCCATCATTTATATTAATAATTTCTCCCTTTTTCCCTAAAGATTTCACATCTTCTAATAAAATAACCTTCATTTCTATCCTCCATTCTCACACTATTTCATATTCCTCACTTAAATATCCCCTTCTGTCCTCATTCTCCTTATTGTGCTTTTTAATTGTTCCTTCGCATTATCCAAAGAACAATTTTTTAGCTGAGCGCCTGCTGTGCTCGCATGTCCGCCACCGCCCATCTGTTCCATAATTAATTGTACATTTATTTCATCAATAGAACGAGCACTGATATAAACTTTACTATTATACTCTGTTAAAACAAAAGAAGCCTTAATTCCACTAATATTCAATAAATCATTCGCCGCCTGTGCTGCTACAATCGTAGGGCTTTCAATTCCATCTGTTGGGCTGACAGAAATAGCGAATATATCTTCAAATAGCTCCATATTATGAATCGTTTCCGCTTTCGCCCGATAATCTTCCATATTATCTCGGAACATTTTACGCACCCGAATGATATCCGCCCCATTTCTGCGCAGAAATGCTGCTGCTTCAAAAGTTCTCACACCTGTTTTATTCACAAAATTATTGGTATCAATCACCATTCCCGCATAAAGAGCATCTGCTTCTAATTGTTTGATTTTAATATTGTCGCCGATATACTGCAAAATCTCTGCTACCATCTCACTAGCTGAGGAGGCATAAGGTTCAACATAAGACAACACTGCATTATCTATCACTTCACTGCTCTGTCTATGGTGATCAATCACCACAATATTTTTTGCTATCTGTAATAATTCCTCACACTCTGTATAACTCGGGCGGTTGACATCTACTACAATAACCACCGTATTATCGTCTACTTTTTCAATCGCTTTACTGCTATTTAAAAACAAATCTTCTTCATATCCATTGCCGGGATTAAAGCCATCTAAAAGAGGTCTAACAGAGGAGGTGATTTCATTTACCACAATATAACATCTCTTCGCCATACTTTTTGCAGCACGATAAATTCCTATTCCTGATCCAAAAGAATCCACATCTCCGATTTTATGTCCCATGATAATCACTTTATCATTATTTTCTAAAATCTCTCTTAATGCATGTGCCTTTACTCTAGCCTTCACTCGAGTATTCTTCTCTACTTGTTTTGCTTTCCCACCATAATAATAAATATTTTCCCCATCTTTGATTACCGCTTGATCTCCTCCACGCCCTAACGCGAGATCCATCGCGATTCTGGCATATTCACAAGCTTCTGTATAATTTTCTCCATTCACTCCCAAACCAATGCTGAGTGTTACTGCCATCTCATTCCCAATATTCACATTTTTCACTTCATCTAATAAAGAAAAACGATTCTCTTGCATATTCTTTAAATATCGATATTGAAATACAATAAAATATTTATCCTTTTCCATTTTTCGGACAATTCCATCTACATCACTGATATATTTATTAATTTTTCTATCAATCAATGCTACTAAAAGCGACCTTCTGACATTTTCTACGCTCTCTAATGCCTCATCATAATTGTCTATATAGATCAGTCCAGAAATCAATTTCTGATCTTGATTTTCCTTCATATAATATTTAATCTGTGTTTCATCAAATAAATACATAGAGGTCAGATAAACTCCACCCTCTGGATATTCCACCAGAGGATGTTCATCTACAATTTCTTCTAATGTAGTCTTGTGCAGCACTATTCTATAATCTTTCTCTTCATAAATTGTTTCCAACTCTAAATCTTCCTCTTCTGACTGAAACCATGATTTTTTCACATCAGGAAAAAAATGATTCACCATCTTTCGCTGTAGCTTTTCTTTATTGAGAATATGGCGAAACCTTTCATTCACCCACAATATCTTCCCTTGGTCGTCTAAAAGTGCATAGGGCACTTCTAATTCATAAAGTAATTGTCTTTGTACTTGTGCATATTCAGTAGCAAAAGAGATTAATTCATTCATCACATTTTGACGGTTTTTTAAGTATAAAGTTAAAGATATTCCAAAATAAAACACTAAAAAAACACTAACAATAATTCCACATTTTATATTGATGGTAAAAATCCATATTGTCATAGCGAGTAATAATACCGTCAACCAGATAGGCCATTGTAAATATATTCTCAATGGACCTTTTAATTTAATCTTTTTTTTCATTCTGCAACTCCTTTTATCATCACAGTTTCCAAACAGCATCCCTCACATTATGGCAAAGTACTCTATCATAATAACATTAAATTGAAAAATAAACAAGTGCCCTATTTATGACTTAAAATGATATTTTTTAAGCCTACAATTTAAATCTTCCTACTAAATCTTTCAAATCCTGCGCCAGTTGTGATAACTCTTCACTTGAAGATGCGCTCGTTTCTGCCATATTAGAATTTTGTTGTACAATATCCGCTATTTGACTGATCGCGGTAGAAATCTGTTCCATAGATTCTTTCTGTTTTTCAGAAGCTTCATATATATTTTCTACAATATCTGATGCCACTTTAGCCTCATTTACCGACTTTTGAAGCATCTGTGCTGTTTCATTTGCAACCCTCATTCCTCTTTCCACCGCTTCTAGAGATTTCTCTATCAAATCTTTAGAATTCTGTGAAGCCTTCGCACTTTCTCCTGCTAAATTTCCAACCTGACTAGCCACAACAGCAAATCCTTTTCCTGCCTCTCCTGCCCTCGCTGCCTCTATAGAAGCATTCAAAGAAAGAAGATTTGTCTGAGATGCGATATCTTCAATTGTATCAATAATCTTCTTGATTTCATCTGAACTATGACTGATATCATTCATAGCCTGTACCATAAGCTTCATTTGCTCATTACTCGATTCAATATCTTTTCCAACTTCTGTTGTCTTCATATTCGCTTGCTGTGCATAATTTGTATTGTTTTCAATCTGTTCATTTACTTCGCTGACTGTCGCCACTAATTCTTCCACTGCCGCAGACTGTTCCACTGCTCCCTGTAACAGATTCTGTGCTCCATCAGAAACTTGTTTTGAACTATCTGCCACATGTTCTGCATTATCTCCAATCTTCCTCATACTGTTTGCCAAAGAATCAATGATTCTTTTCATAGAATCTTCTAATGTTTTAAAATCTCCTATATAACTCTGTGTCATTTTAATATTTATATTTCCCTCTGCCAGTTGCTGTAAATGATGAGAAATATCACTCACATTCATATTCAAATTTTCAATCATAGCAACCATAGCATCTCGTAATACTGCAGTTTCATCTTGTGTGTTTATCTCTGGAACACTGGTATGTAAATCCCCTTGGGAAAAGAGCACAATTCGGTCAGTACATTTCTTTATCGCCTCTGCAATCTGTGAAAATATACGAATCGTGATCACAATAATAATAGTAGCTATTACAATAGAAATTAAAATATTCAAAAAAATAGCCTTCACCATATTTCCAGTAAATTCCGACTGCACAACAGAAATTCCTATACTCCATCCATCACTATTTGGAATAGGAGTGTATGCCATATATTTTTTCTCTCCTTTAAAGGTATATCTTTTTACATTCTTATTTCCAGCTACCATATCTTCTTCTATTTTTGATAATTCCTTTAAACTTTTATCCGTTTTAGCTTCTTCCTGAATATTATATTTCTTTAAAACGTATTGATAATCTGGATGTGCAATCATTTCTCCATTTTTATTCAAAATATTTGTTGTCCCTAGTTCTCCTACACTAATACCAGCTACTGCATCACTCAAAGATAATGCATCTTCACAGAAAAAAACGATCCCTTCAAATATATTATCTACCATAATAGGAGCTGCTAATATAATAATTGCACTATCCTCTCCTGTAATAATAGGATCAGAAACATAAGTGCGCCCATTTGTTTTACAATATTGAAAATAAGCCGTACTAGAAAGATCTTTTCCATTCTCACTGGTAAAGCCATCTTTATCCGTCATACCATATTGCATAAATCCCTGAATTTCTGCTTCATTTTTTAACTCTGCAAATCTTTCCTCTATTGCTATTGAAGTATCACAAATAATGGGATTTTTAGAGAGCATATAAATAAGCCTTTTGTTCCCATCTATTTCTGCTTCTATCCTGCCAGAAGCAATTTTTACTGTTTCTTTCATGGTATCTTTCAATGTGTCAATTGTCGTTTGATAATTGAGAAAAGAAGACACTCCTAATGTCACTGTTGTAATTATGAAAATTACAAGTATTACTATCATAATTAACTTTGTTTTAATGCTGCTTTTCCAATTTTTCATAGGCTTTCTCCTTTTACCTTATAATGCTATATTTAATTGACACTCCCTATGCCTAAAGGCAAGGGATTTTCTCTAGCTGCTGCTACATCATGGGTAGTCCATTTCTGATAGTTCATACTGAGAGATATGGGTGTGCCATCACCCATCACAGGTCAAAACATATAGCTCCCCTGTGTAGATATGCTGTTACCACATATCTCAGTTCGTTCTATTGAGGAATATTTATGTACTTGTCATTTCTCAGACACAACCATATCTATTCCATTTTCAAAGAACAAAATACCAGCTTTTAATTAGTTGGGTGTTTTAAACACTTGTTCTTATTTATAAATATATTATAATATATTTTCATCTCGTATGCAAAGGCACAAATAAAAAAGTTTTATCTATGAGCTATTATCGCTTATATCCCTATAACGAAAACAAGAGGATTTATGCTTTTATTAGGAATTGCTTCATTCCCTATATGTTTAGATAAAATTTCTTCTGTCTTAAGAGATATATTTAAAAAGAAATATATTTTAATTTATTTATATTATTTTATTATAATAGATTCCTCTTGCATTTACAAACACTTTTTCCAAATTATTTTCTAGTTATCCATTTCTACTATATGGTTTTCTATTCATTAGAAAAAAAGTTCCGCTTAAGAGCGGGTACTATTCCAACGAAGCCGCGCTTTCGCTCCGTTCCAGACGTAATGGATACTAAATTCACAGCTTCTTACGAAACTGCTCATTAAGTACCAACGTCTTCCAAGGGGCTTCTTTTGGAATAGTGCCCACTCTTAAGCTAGTTTATTGACATGGCTAGTCTTTTATGGAGGTGCTTCCTGCACCATGTTTTATTACAAGGACAGCCAGAAAAACTATAAGCCTGTAAGGATATGTATACTTTCAAAAACAGAAGAAGAAATAAAGAAAGCGGAAAAGAAACTAAAGAAAAAAGAAAACAGAAAACAACTAAAAATTTCAGATGATACAAAATTTTCACACCGTTACATGTTTATTGCCACTTCACTCTCGGAAATATTTACAGCAGAAGATATCATTGCCATTTACTATCTGATGATTTTTTCTTGACATACTACATCTTGTTTCTTTCTATCAGATTTTCGATTTCCTCTGTAAAGTGACATTCACTTAAATTAATACTCTTGTCAAGTTTTGCAAGCTGTGAATATTTATCATCTGTATAATGCTTTGAGATTACCGCAAACACTTTATAGGTAGGCTGTGCTGTCACATCTCTTATATCCTTTTTCAGCAGCGTATTTGGCACATTCAGTTTTGTGTTTTTATCCTGCACAAAACCGATACAGCCACATACATTACCAGCCCCTTTTTCTGCAAACAACTTCGGACCTCTGTCTGTAAATTCTCCTATCATTGTTACATTCTTCTTTATCTGCATCATACTTTCCAATATATCCAACTTCTGTCCCGTAGAACCGTCCTTTGCAAAGGTAAAATCATTTTCTGTCAATCTCTTATCAAGACACTTTTGATAAAAATGGATTGCCGAAGCTGTTTCGCCCTTATTCAGCCTTACTCCGGTTAAATGCAGGAAATTGTATCTGTGAAATGCTACCTCATAGCCCTGTATGGCTGACAAAATCTTTCCTTCTGTCTGCAACTGCTTTTTCACTTCTGAAGGCAGACCATACAAAAACAATACCTTCTGATCCTCAAGATTGTTCCTATATATGTCAGCCGCTTTTGTCATTATTTGAATCGCACGTCTTTTGTCCATAACCAAATCCTTAATTCCGTAATATTTAGAAAAGGGAATGTTCATGCCGCAGCATCAAACATTCCCTTATCATGGTTGATTTTTCCGTTGTCTGCCAACCTCCGGCACCTATGTCCGGAAAATAACAGGTTTTTCCGTTGCCTGCCAACTTCCGACACCTGCGTTCGGAAAACGTATCAGATTTTAGGTGTCAACCCACCGCTGATGCACAGCTTTCCTAATTACATTCTACACGAAAAACATGAAAAATGCAATTACATTTTTATTTTATGCTGATATGCCGGAATATATACACTTTGGTTACTTTTCCTGCATGGTTTACTCCATCTTATCACCTACTATC
Source organism: uncultured Eubacteriaceae bacterium (assembly GCA_947643285.1). Lineage (GTDB taxonomy): Bacteria > Bacillota > Clostridia > Lachnospirales > Lachnospiraceae > MGBC136627. Next base: position 8,776 of record CANRVK010000006.1, on the reverse strand, counting down.
TTACACAAAAATCAGCCATTGTCAACCACATTTTTGCTTTTTTCCATAGCAATTTTTTCATGGATATTGGTATTATAGAGATTATAAAGGTCTGTACCCTTTTCAATGGTATTGTCAAGAGAGAACTATACCATAATAAAAGCCAAGGAGTAATTTATTATGGATATAAAGGTATAAATCCATACTTAGTACAGGAAGTGTGCCAGTAAAAACAAAAGAAGCAACAAAAACGTGGATAAACGGAAAAATGATGCTTGCACGGTTAATTGAAAAATTAATTGGCAGTGTGGATTTTTCCCTTTCTGGAGTATTCTGTGGATTATTTTGTTGAAAAGCGAAAAACAGACATGTTACAGATGCCAGTATTTTTACTAAGTTAACTCGTTGTGCTAGTTGAAGAAAAAAAATACTCATAAAATAGAATTTTTTACTTGCACAGAATAGAAAGCGCAAAAGAAACACTTCTATAAATTCCAGCTTTCAAGTGAACTAGCACAACGAGTTAAGTTAATGCATATGGGGTTTTAACCCCATTATACAGACAATAAATAGACAACTTAAAAGCGAAAATTTTCATAAAAATTAAAAATAAGTCACAACAAAAATATTTTTTCATCAAAACAGCCAACAAACTAGCCCCGGCAAGGGGATGCTCTATTCCAAAAGAAGCCCCTTGGAAGACGTCGGCACTTAATGAGCTGTTCCGCAAGAAGCGGAACGGCGAATTTAGTACCGTTACGTCTGGAACGGAGCGAAAGCGCGGCTTCGTTGGAATAGAGCATCCCCTTGCCGGGGTGAACCTTTCACTAAAACCTCCCCCCTTTCTCTTACGTTTTTATCTCCATTCTCTCTGCAATTCTAATTTTCTCTCTCACATCAATCCTTTTTCTCACCTCATCTCTATCCATATACCATTCCCTTTTATCTTTCCCTTTCATTTCAACTATGCCCCATCTTCTTCTTTCTCCTGCTCTCATCATAATTTCCACATATTCCCCTTTCAGCCTTAAACATCCCCATCTTCCTTTTAAATCACCTTCAAAATCCCTCATTTCCTCTACAAATTTGTCTCTCATTTCTCTCATTTCTTTCATTTCTTCTTTCCAAAATTCCTTTTCCCCTACGAATCCATTTTTCCATTCCTCTCTCCAAAATCCGCTCCTCATTCCTTCTTTCCATTTCTTTTCCTCTACAAATCCAAATCTTATTTCTTCCTTCCAAAATTCTTTCTCATTTATCAACATTTCCATACTTCTATCTAAAATTCCTTTCCAAATATCTTTCTCCCTTTCATTCATCATTTTAGCTTCACATCTTAACACAATTTTCGCATTTTCTTTCCCTTTTATGCTCGCACAAACCACTTTCTTCTCTGCTTCTTCATGAATAAATCCAGTTTCTTCTTTCTTTTCTTCCATACAAGCCTCTATTTTCTTTCTTTTTTGTTTCATATGTACTACCTTTTCTCTTAATTTTTTTTCTTTCTCTCTTTTTCTTTCTGCTCTGCTTTTCTTTCTTCTCTTCACCTGTTTTTTCTCTTTTCTTTCTTTTATTTCCACCACATCTGCCTTCGCACTAAATTCCAGAATCCCATTCTCTTTCATTTTTCCTTTTTCCAGCCTTTTTTCCATATCTTCTCCCCCTTTCATTTTCTTCTCTTCTCTATTTTTCTCTCTATCTTTTTCCTTCATCATATCTTTAATCCTTTCCTTTGCCACTAAACAGCTATTTCCATTACCTATCATCATATTTCCTGCACTCTTTTTCACCATACCATATTTCATATCTAATTTTCCTCCATTCTATTCTTCATTCTTTTTATATTTGTCCGTCCATGGACTCTATACTATTTTCTCCAAATTCCTGTCACAATTACTGTCATATCATCCTTGATTCCATTCTCTGCTCTGTCACAGGCTACTTCCAAAATAGAATCCGCCATTTCCTTTGGATTCTTTTCTTTTATTTCCATCAAAAATCTGCTTATCTCTTCTTCTTTGTCCTCTCCATCAAAAGTTTCTAGCACTCCATCAGAAACCATAATCACATAATCTCCATGATATAACTTTTTATATGCAGCTTCGTAATCCACCTCCTGCAGCACTCCTACCGGCATACTGGTAGATTTCATCACTTCTACCCACTGATTTCTTTTAATAAATGTAGCTGCTGCTCCTGATTTATAAAAACTGCACTTTCCAGAATATAGATTCATCAATCCAATATCAATTGCAGTAGACGCCTCTCCGCTATCTTTTCCTAATAAGACGGAATTTACCAGCTTTAATGCGGCTTCTTCCTCATATCCTGCCTTTAACAAATCTTCTAATAACCCAATCACCCTTTCACTATCCTCTGAAGCTTCTTCTCCAGAACCCATACCATCTACAATTCCCATCAATACTTGTCCTTCTTCTAGTTCCATACAAGTAAAATTATCTCCTGATATACTCTCTCCACTTTTTGTGATTCCTGCCACTCCTGTTAAAACCATAAAATTAGGCTCTTCTATAAAGTTATATTCTGCATACTCTCCATTAATAATTGTTTTTCCGTCTGATACAGATCGTACCTGTTTTCCATAGCCTCTGCCCACATAAGCAGAGGCTTCTTTGACAGTCATGATGCGTCCATTTCCAGTCTTTGCCACAATCCGTATCTTCTCTCTTCCATTTTGCTGTTCTATAATATGTACAGAGCGAACATTTAACCGCGCTTTCCGCAGCGCATAATAAATCTTGTCCGTTTTTTCTCTTCTATGTTTCCAGTCCTGCGGAACATATTCTGTTATATTTTCTAACAGATGAGCAGTTTCATTGAACTGCACTGCAGCTGCGAATGAGAGATCATTTTGTTTGTGAAATTTTCCAATACTTTTGGATAAACTGCGAAACGAATCCGCCACTTCCAAAATATATCCTTTCTTCTCTTCCATGCCTTCATTTCCATTTATACTCTTTATTCTCTTTTCTATCTGCATAATCATCTGCTTTGGCATAATTAAAAACAACATTGTTCCAAATAAAACTCCACCTAAATTTACAATATCTAATAAATAGGGGTCATAAAATTTTCCTAATAGCCAAATCCCAGCTAAATATCCTATCGAACATCCCAACTTTCCCAATGATCGGAAACTGCCTGCCATAACTCCAACTAGGCACATTAAACCCAAAGAAGTAGTACTTCCTCTCCATAACATCATCACCACTCCACAGGCAGTCCCTACCACTGCTCCCATTCCAACTCCATACCGATAAGCTGCATATAAAATCCCTAAATACATACAAATCGGAGCGATTGAAATGGTGAATACTTCAGTTCCTTTTAATGCATATAATAACACGCCAAATAGGACTCCCAATGATATCATTTCTTCATTGTTAAAAACCTCATACCCTCTTTTGTCCAAAATAGCATGTACTCCTGTATTTAATATGGCTGTTAATGCAAATACTAAGATACCTTCTAAAAATCCAGTCAAAATTCCTTTCGCTGATTCATTTGTCATTAAAGAACCACCTGCTTGTATCACGAATGCACAAATACCTGCGATGGAACTCCCCATATACTTTCCACATACTTTTCTTCTGGCTTCTACTAAACTATAAATAATAGCGTATACTATCATGATTGTTATGTATTTTAATGCTGATAAAAACGGCATAGTAAACGCAAGGGTAAGAAATACAATCGGAAATATCCATATTTTTTCCTCATTTTCCATATATACTGCCGCAAAATAGGAAATGCCTATTGGATTAAAGGAAAAAGTACTGCACATAGCAGCCGCTATGCCCATCAATCGGATACCTGCCTTTCTGACGATGTTATTTTTCATTACATTTAATCTCCCTCCTAGGAACTTTTTTATTTTAGAACAAAAATGCATCCCGGGAATGTACTTTCGTTCTCTGATAATTTGGTATTATATACGGTAAGTTGTGTTAAATTTGTCAAATTGTTGTAGGTATTTCAAAAAACTTTCTGACAAAAAAGAGCACCCTTGCTTCTTTTTATCGAATATAGGGTGCTCATACCTTTTCAGATATTCTAGTTCTTTTTTTCACAATATAATCTCATTATCATAAATAAAAACTGATTTCTCTATTTTTGGGGTTTAAGAATAATCTCATCATCATAAACCAATCCTAATTTCTCTTTTGCAATTTCTTCTATGTATTTTCTAGTCTGCACATATTTTTCATACTCTTCTAACTCTGATGAGCGCTCAACCTCCTTTTCGATTTGCTTTATCAGATTCTCTTCCCTTTGTTTATAATCATTTCTTTTATCTTTTAATCCTGAACCTGTATAAGCGATCACTGCTGCTAAGGCAAATACTACAAAACTAACAGATAATGTTCCAATATTACTTTTTATTCTCTCTTTCTTTCTGCTTTTTTTTCCTTTTCTGTTTTTTCTCTGGATTTGCGGTTTCCTTTGTACCTGTCTTTTTGCCATCTGACCACCCTCTTTTTTCTTTCTCTTTTAATCGTTTATCCGCTTTTTCCTTTTTCACTTTTGCCTTTTCTTCTTTTTTTATTTTAGCTTTTGCCTTTATTTTTTTAAATTGTTTTCCGAATATCTGCTTCAATCTTTTCTGTATATTATGAAGGAACTTAGAAACGACTCGAAAAGGAAATGCCAGAATATTACCCAGAAATGGAACGGTAAATCTGCTGATACAAGTGTTTACCAAACACATTGTGGCTGCTGTAGTGCCGATTGCAAAGAAACGAATCACTCCATCATTTCCTTTATAGAGGACGAGGAACATTCCAATAGATGCACAAACCCAATAGAGAATATCCTCTATTCCTATTAAAATATTAGGGTGAGGAATGACAATTCGGACGATTCGCAATATGTCATAAACAACAATCAGGCAGAGTCCCCATAAAAAGCACTGTAATATATAGTCGGCTTCCCATAGAACTAACGTGCTCATTATTTAAACAGTTTTCCAAAGAAGGATTCCCCTTTTTTGGAATAATCACTTAATTCAGAATAGGTAAGACTGTCAAAAGTCCCTTCTACTTCTACTTCTCCTTTTTCCACACTTAATTTATTCACATGCAAATCCTTTCCCTTAATCATCAACATTCCGAGTTCTGTTTCTAATAAAACTTCTCCCATATCAAAAGCGATAACATCTTTCACCCCTGTCATACTTCCCAATTTTCGGTTATTCAATGTGAACTTATGTGAGCCTTGTCCTGTATTCACTTTCTCTTCCATAATAAAAAAACCTCCTAACATACATTATCATTCCTCAACTTGATAAAGTATATTAAGAGTGTCCATTTTTTATGTCAGTACATTTCTTTTCTTATTTACTTCGCACCATTCGACACTGTCGTTTGGCTTATTTTCAGCAATTCATCTTCTGTCTTAAAAATAGAAAATGAATTGCTGTATCCTATTAAATGTATTTATATAATTCTTTCGCTTCATCCTTTTTTGTTGTTTCTTGAACATCAAGGACTTGTACTTTAACCGCTTTTGTTCCAAATTGAATCTCAATCTCATCGCCTTCTTTTACATTGGAAGACGCTTTTGCAACTTTTCCGTTAATCAGCACTCTTCCTGCATCACATGCTTCATTGGCGATAGTTCTTCTCTTAATCAATCTGGATACTTTTAAAAATTTGTCTAATCTCATAAGATATAAACTTATTCATTAACGGCATCTTTTAATGCCTTACCAGCTTTAAACTTAGGTGCTTTAGAAGCTGGAATACTCATCGGCTCATTTGTCTGAGGGTTTCTTCCTTCTCTTGCAGCTCTTTCTGTCACTTCAAATGTACCAAAACCTACTAATTGAATTTTCTCGCCTTTCTTTAATTCTTCTGTAACGATGTCAGTAAATGCCTTTAATGCCTTGTCTGCATCTTTTTTGGATAATTCAGCTTGTTCAGCTATTGCTGCAATAAGTTCTGTCTTGTTCATGGATTGACCTCCTGCTACTTAAAATATAGGCAAATATGTCTATATCAAGAGTTTTACTGCTTTTACATGTATGATTTTTATAGTCATTGTTATATACTATTTATAAGTTCTTGTACATTTCACAGTTATCACTTCCTGATTAGCCATCGATACCTACTTACATTTGCTTTTCTATGCAATTTTGTAAGTTAATCTCTTAGTAGCTTTCCCCTTTCTTTCTATTTTTTTGATTTTATTTGCTCTTGGTTTTTATTGATACCTTTGACCAAATATACCCTCCATATAAATAACATCGACACTCCAACCATAAAATATGTTGGGTTCTTATATATTCACTTCTTTATATACTCAAAACTATATAAATCGAATGAATTTCTATAAGACTTTTACTACCCTTCCTTCTATAATATAAAGAATGATAATCAGGCTCATGTCTAAACCTGTATAACTCAGTCTAGTCAACACGAGTTTTTACAAACTCTCACCTCTCAGCGTTAGCATAAGCAGGGACTATTGACATTCTTTGAAAAAATTTCCGGAAATATTTCTTGATGAGGTGATTCATGCATAAAAGAATGCCCTCTGGCAACTCATTTTTCGTCCTTCTCTCTTGTGTAGGAAACTTTAACACCCTCATGTTTATTTATAAACTTTTCCACTGCATTTGTCAAGGAAATTTCCGCATTTTCTTTAAAAAAGCTACTGATATTTGCAGTTTCAAAAAGAACCTGTTCTATTTCCTCTTTTACTGCTTCTGAAGGATGTTCCATGTCCTCTTTTTTTAACTTATCTAAATTAGATTTTAATAGATCAATGCTGTCTGTCAGAGAATATTGATACCCATATTCTTTCTTGGCTTTTTTTTGTACTTTCTGTGCTCTTAAAAGAGCAGGAAATGCCTTGGGAACAGAAGCTAATTCTCCTTTTATAGGGCGATTTTCCTTTTCTTTCTTTTTTATCTCTTCCCAGTTCTTTAAACTCTCCTCTGATGTATCCGCCTTTTTTGTTCCAAATACATGTGGATGACGCCGAATCAATTTTTCACTGATCCCTTGTACCACATCTTGAAAGCTAAAACGATTTTCTTCTTCCGCTATCTGTGTATGCATCAAAACTTGGAGCAATAAATCTCCTAATTCCTCGCATAGATTTTCGTCATCTCCTGTTTCAACGCTTTGATCGATTCCCTCTAACACCTCATAGGCTTCTTCAATTAAACATGGTTTTAAAGATTCATGTGTCTGCTCCCTATCCCATGGACATCCATTAGGTGATCGCAGAGTAGCAACGATGGATTTCAAATCTTCCAATGTATATTGTTTTTCCTGCATGGTCTTATCCCTTTCTATCATAAATTCACAAGTGTGTGACTTTCTAATTTTTAGCGGTCTTAATCCATGATTTAAGTCAGCATGGATTGCGACCGCTTTATTTCAAATGAATGATATAGAAAAATAATTATTTTACTTTATAACAATCATCTCATATTCTCTGCTTCCAAGACCAATTTTTTCCGCATGTTCTAAACAACTGCGCCATTCTGATTCTGGAGTAGAATTGATAAAGTGATCATGATGATCTACAAATTCAGGTTTTGACATATTATCTGTTAATTGACTTCCTGATAGCGGATGTGCTGCTAAGCAAATGTCTACACATGCTTGATCTAAAGCGAGTGGATCGAAAGAAACTAACATACCTAGATTAGGGAGAATCGGAGCATCATTTTCACTATGACAATCACAATTAGGGCTGACGTCTACAATAAGAGAAATATGAAAACAAGGGCGATCCTCTACAACTGCTTTTGCATACTCCGCCATTCGACAATTCAAGTCTTTACTAGCGGCATAGTTTGTAAATTCAATAGCATCAAAGTTACATGCACCTAAACAGCGTCCACAGCCCACGCAATTATCTAAATTAATGCTCATTTTCTTTTTTTCTGTGTCAAATATCAAGCCATCATTTGCACATTCCCTTTGGCATCTACGGCATCCACGACACTTTTGTTCTATTATCTGTGGTTTTCCATTGTTATGTTGTTCTTTTTTTCCAGCTCGAGAGCCGCAGCCCATACCAATATTTTTGATAGTGCCGCCAAATCCAGTCATCTCATGTCCTTTGAAATGAGTGAGGCTGATAAATATATCCGCGTCCATGATAGCACGACCGATTTTAGCTTCTTTTATGTATTCTCCTCCCTTTACAGGAACAGAGATATCATCTGTGCCTTTCAGTCCATCTCCGATGAGAACTGGACAGCCCACTGTCAGAGGAGTAAAACCATTTTCCCAAGCACATTCTAAATGTTCTAGTGCATTTTTACGGCTGCCCGGGTATAAGGTATTACAATCTGTTAAAAATGGTTTCCCGCCTAGTTCTTTCACTATATCAGCTACTGCTTTGGCATAATTTGGTCGGAGGAAACCTAAATTCCCCAATTCTCCAAAGTGCATTTTGATGGCTACAAGTTTATTATCCATATCAATTTGTTCTATTCCTGCTGCCTTTATTAATCTTTTTAATTTACTCGGAAGTCCCTCTCCAAGTTTAGTACGAAAATCAGTAAAATATACTTTTGATCTTTCCATGTTCTTATACTCCTTTTTGAATTTAGATAATATAAATAATTAATATTATATTTATTATAAGCTTTAAAGTCCACTATAAGTCAATACTTTTCATTAAAAAATTTTCTTATTTGAAATAAAATGAGGGGGAATTGTTATAGAAGTGAGTTTAGGGATGAACATTTTGGTTAAGGGGTCGCTGCGGCAAGGAAGTATTCCAACGAAGCCGCGCTTTCGCTCCGTTCCAGACG
>CANRVK010000005.1 GCA_947643285.1 uncultured Eubacteriaceae bacterium | reverse complement strand
TGAAAGATTTAGGGAATTGTGGATATAGTGTACGTCCATCTGAAAGAAAAAAGGGCTATGCAACAGAAATGTTATATCATCTTCTTCAAGTGGCTAAAGAAGCTGAAATAAAAGAGCTTCATATATCCGTTGAAAAAGAAAATACAGCGTCAATAAAAGTTATACAAAAAAATGGCGGTGTGTATGAACGGAGTTTTTCTTTTGAAAATGAAACAGCAGATATTTATAGAATTGTTTTATAAATTTTTTGATTTCATGGGGCGACAGTCTAAGTGCTATCCCCCTATGAATGATACACATAACCATAAACCATGCACTACCCCATATGGGAGAAAGAGGGAAATTTCTATGGCTTGTACAGAAGCATACAAGGAACACATCATATATAATATTCAACGGCTTTTGTAAAGTCGTCATACGCTATGCCCCTATCAACATATGGTGCGACAGAAACAGGCAGCAAAAATATAGTGTTTATGCGGCTTCACGGCGTTTTTGATATTCATTTTTTACGGTGTGGTGAGTAATTTATTCTACTATTTTTTATAGACTATGATTTTTTCTAGAATAGCCAACCAACTAGCTTTGGCAAGGAAGTATTCTAAAAGAAGCCCCTTGGAAGACGTTGGTACTTAATGAGCGGCGCGGTTACGCACTGAGAATTTAGTACCGCTACGTCTGGAACGGAGCGAGAGCGCGGCTTCGTTAGAATACTTCCTTGCCAAAGCTAACCTTTAACTAAAATGTCCTCCAAACAATTATAAATTACCCTTAACTATAAACTTTAACTCAGATAAGAATATATACAACTCTATAGACTCTTGCCTTAAATATCACTATTTTTATCTTTTTTCTTTTCTATTAATATTCTTCTTTTTCTACCTTTTTCATTTATATCTTTCTTTTCTAAATAAATAATCTGATTGTCTTCTTCACTGATATAATTGATATCGCTATAAATTAAAGTTTCCACTGGAAGTACTTTTTTTCTCAGTCTAGATTCTACTGCTGTTTTTATCAAATAATAAATAACTGCAAAAGTCGGAACGCCCATGATCATTCCAATAAACCCAAAAAGTCCTCCTCCTAATAAAATAGAAAATACTACCCAAAAAGCAGATAATCCTGTAGAATCTCCTAATATTTTAGGTCCGATAATATTTCCATCCAGTTGCTGTAATGCCAGTATAAAAATAATAAATGTAATACACTTTTTGGGATCTACTAATAGTATTAAAAAGGCGCTCGGTATTGCTCCAATATAAGGTCCAAAGAATGGAATCACATTTGTTACTCCTACAATAACACTCACTAATATGGTATATGGCATATGTAAAAAGGATAATCCAATATAACATAAAATTCCAATAATCAGGGAATCTAATAACTTTCCTGATATAAATCCTCCGAAAATCTTATTGCTTTGACGCATGACAGTTATCACACCATTTGCTATATTTGGTTTAAAAATGGCATATAAGATCTTTTTTCCCTGTCCTGCAAATCTCTCTTTACTATTTAACACATAGATAGAAACAATGATACCAATAATAAAATTTAATAGATGATTAAACACATTAATAACACTGGTAGTAAGATTGCTCACTATAACATTCATAAATGGCAATAAATCTGTACTGAGCCACTGCTGCAAATGAGTAGATACCTCATTATAAATGTCATCAGGAAGAGCGAATACATCGGAATATTTATTTTCTAATATTTCTGTCCAACTTTGTATTGTTTCTATATATCCCGGAATAGAGATAATCATTCCTCCTATGCTTTCTGCTAGTTTAGGTATCACAAGCCCCAAAAGCCCTACAATTACTGCTATTCCTATCAGAAGAGCCATTATCACTGACAGTCCTTTTGCTATGCCTTTACGATATTTTTCTATTGTCACTTTTTTATCTAAAGCCTGATAAAACGTTCTATTCCAAAAGTTTGCAATGGGAGTCAATAAATATGCGATAACTAGACCATAAATGATTGGTTGTAAAATAGTCATTATCTTTCCCATCAATTTTCCAAATTCTGTAAGACGGAAAACAAAAAAGAAAAATATTACACTCGCCACTACAACTAAAAATACTGTAATCCCCCAAATGATAGATTTTTTATATTCTTCTTTGAACAAAATGAATGTCCTCCTTTATTATTTATTTTTATAAATACATGATACAACTATGTTCTATATAATACAATTGGAATGTAGAAAAAATAGAATAAATACTATCATGTTTTTTTAATTGATTGATGATAAAAAACCTTCTGATTCTTCTCTTTTTTTATTCCGAGGAAAATCAGAAGGTTTTATTTTATAAGCCTTTTAAATACCACTGATAAGTTTGAATAGAATCGCTCAAAGTCAGTTCTGCATTTTTTACGGTTATCTGTTGTGAAATATAATTCACTTTTTGGTTTTCATACTCTAAATTAGACATTAAACCCATATTATATTTTGTTTCCGCTGTTTGCATAGTTATTTCCATTTGTTCTAATTTTTTTTGTTCTAATTTCCATGTGTTTTGATTAGATAATATCGTCTGGTATTGTTGACTTACAGTGCTTCGTACTGTTTCTCTCTGCGCCTCTAAATTATTATCCGCTGTATCTTTTGTTTCATAAGAAGCGCCTGACGAAATATCATCTCTTTTATATTGTAATACCTTGACAGAATAATTATTTTCTATCGCTGTATCAATATCTCTGTTTAAATCTATATTTCTGATATACGCTAGATCTGCTTCTGGCATTTCTCCTAATATGATGTCTGTATTATATGGTTTCCCTATTAATTTACAAATCTCCTGTTTCATTGTCAGGACTTGGCTTTCCAAAGCGGCGATATTATAATCTAAAGAAGCCATATTTGTTTCTGATTCATTGAGATCTGCTTGTGTACACATTCCCAAAGAAAACTGAACCATCTGTGCATTATAGCTAGTCTGTAATAATTTCCGGTTTGCTTTTAACTGTTCTAAATTATTGATGAGCTGATAATAATTAGGGAATAAGTTCTGAACCGATTTTACAATTTGTGCTTCTGCCTGCCGAAATTGTAAATTATAAGTGCGAAGTTCTGTATCGGAAACAGAAACACCGGGAGAACTCATCATTGCACTCATTGCACTCATACTCATATAGCTCTGCTTTTGCACTCCTAAAGAAGTGATGGTATTATCATAAATCATTTTCTGCTGCATGGCTGCAGCTTTTTGTTCTTCAGTAGCTGCTGGATTATTTATTATTGCCTGTTGTTCTGCTGATAACGCTGTATAATATTGTATAGCACTGTCTATCTGGGAAGTATCTATGGAAGAGCCTACAGGAGATTCCTCTTCTTCTTCCTCATCATCATAGTTATCTTCTAATTCCTGATAACTATAACGATTGTTGATGACTGTTTTATTATAGGTATGTACTAAATCAGCTACCTCATTATATTCAATGATATTATCTCTTAATTGTTCTTTAGAATAACTTTCAATCGTATCCGCCTGTACTGCTTTCATTGGCATAGAGGTGAATAACATTACAGCTATCAAAATACCAACGGTAAATTTTTTTACCATATTATAGATTCCCCTTTCTTTTCTAGAAAGTCTTTTTTCCCTGTTTCCTAAATACTATAGCTGGTCTTTAATAATTATCCTCATCCTTTCTTTTCCCTAGAAATAAGGGACTTCTTTCTATATGATGTTAAAATATACTGCTTTTTCTGATAATTTTCAATAGAATTTAGAGAAAAATAATAATTTTTTGTTTTTATTTAGACATACAGATATTTTGAGTTTTTTATTATTACTTATTTTTTGTGGAAAAATATTATTTATCTGGAAATGTAAAAAGTATCAAAATGGGAATAGAAAGAGAAGCTGGAATTTCTCCCAGCTTTTCTTTCATCTATAGCCTTTTATACACATCTCCTCGATTGTCTATATGTTCTATATCAATCAGTCTTATAGCGTCATCAATGGTATATAACACCCTACAATCTCCAACACGCAAACGATAGAGGTTATGACCCTTTAATTTTTTAATATCTGTTCCATTTGGCAATTTATAAATTGTCTTATATCTCAGTGTTCTTTTGACAATCTGCCTTTAATATATCTTATCTTACTAAATATCTACTTCTTTATTCTACTATTTTTAAATATATTTCTTCCAAATCTCTCTTTCCAGCTTTTTTCTGTTCTCTGAATTTAAGCAATTTTTAGATAATCCATCACAGAAACATCTTGCGTAAGTTCTTTTGCCCGATTTACAATCGTTTCCAGTCGTTTCATAACTTCATCTGTATATTCAACTGCTCCGCACTGCCAACATTCCTCACATGGTACATTTTTAATAATAATAACGCACTCATTATAATTTACAACATGAGTTGTTGTACTTGTTTTCATTTCACCCTTGCAATAAAAACACATAATCAACGCTCCTTTCTTGTCTTCATATCCGCCTCAAATTTTGTTTTATCTGGGAAGTATGCTGTTACTATATGGATATAATCATCTATACCAACTACCACATGAAGTATCTTATTGTTTACAGAATATCCAAAAATTAAACATGCTGGATTTAACCAATAATCTGGGTAATCCTCAATTATTTCACCATCCATAATACAATTTATGACATCTTCCCGACTTATTCCTCTTTGTTGGATTCTCTCTGCTGCATGACCAGACCATTTTATTTTTGACTGACTACATAACTTCTGTATTTCCTCAATTTTCATTATTGCTTGTTTCCTATCTTATTATGCAAACAGTATATCACAGCTTTCAAGCTATGTATATATCAAAAACAACTAATATTATGTATATAACTTTATACTATATTATCGCCATTTGTTATATACATAATTTAAGTAATATTATATATTTATTGTAAATTTTATCTAATTATTTTCTTTTTTATATACTATAATAATATTTTTTTCTTTTTTATATTAAATACTAATTCTTTTTACGTATTTATAATTTAACTCCATTTTTTTCTTATAAATCTATATAATGTCTTCATTCTTGCTGAAATTGTTTTTTTTCTGGACAAATAACATTTCCACATATTTTTATAGTCTGGAATATAATGTGGATCTAGGATTTCTTCTATAGAATTTATTTCTCGTTTTATATTTCTGGGTTCTAAATAGCGGACATAACGCCATTGTGATGCTAATATTCCAAGTAACGCCTTTTCTTCATAAAAGCCTATTTCTTTATTTTTTTTATATATTTCTTTTAATATCTCCTGATAACGCTGATACATTTCTTTTCGTTTGATTTTATTTTTCTCCGCTAGAAAAGGATTACCCCAGCCTTCTAATAGAATATAATCCTCTTTTGGAATCTCCAAGTCTAAATTTCTTTTTAAGGCATTTGTTACGATTATCGCATTTTCTTTTGCCAATTTTTCTTTTTTCGATAGAGTAATATTATTTCCTTCCCAGCGGTATTCTCCTAAGACTTCTGGTATATTTGTAAATTCTGTCACTCTTACTGCCCTAGTCCAGAGTTCATAGTCTTCTGCTAAATATGATGGATCATAAAATAAATGATTTTCTATAAAAACTTTTTTTCTTAACATCATTGTAGAATGGCAAATGTCACAGTCAAATAAAAAATTAGCTCTACATTCTTCTGGTGTTATTGGCGGCTTATGAATCCAATCGATTTCTGATCCAAAATGATGCTGATATGTGCCACACGCTCCTATCTGGGGTTTACTGTCCATTAATGCTACCTGTTTTTCTAATCTAGTTGGAGCAGAAATATCATCTGCGTCCATACGTGCGATATATTCTCCTTCTGCCTTTTGTATGCCAAGATTTAATGATCTCGCTAATCCTAATTTCTCTGTATTTTCAATAATCTGAATCCTTTTTTCTTTTTTTCTGTATGTTTCTAAGAGTTCTAAAGAACCATCATTAGAATCAAATTCATGAATCGCTAATAAATCCCAATCTTGAAAAGACTGGGATTTTATACTATCTAAGGCTTCTATTAAATGAAGTGCGCTATTCCGAACGGGGAGAATTATGGTTACTTTTGGCATTGTAAACTATCCTTTCTTTTCCATTTTCCTTTTATTTTTCTCTAATTGTTTCTTTATGATACCGACTTCATTTTTTAAAAGCTGGTTACTCACTTCTAAGGCTTTTACTTGTTTTTGTAGTTCATCACTCTTCTGGTTAAGGTTAGATTGGATATTACACTCTGCTAAATAAATGCGTGCATCTAGCCTAGACCAAAAAGGTCTGACAAAAAATTTCACAATTTTTTTTACTCTCTGTTTTATTTTATATTTCCAGCCGATTCCCTTTCCTTTTACAAAGATATCTTCTACTGAATGAACATCATAAAATTGATTCCATTCTTTCTGATAACAAACCCAATTCCATTTCGATGCGATGGCGTTGAGCAGAGCGGTTTCCTCATAGAATTTCACTTTCTCATTTTGAGCGATGATTTCTTTTAATAAATATTCAAACTTTTTTAACTCTTTTTTTCTTTGTTTTCCTTCTAATGTTTCAAAAGGATTTTCCCAACCCTGAAAATAATATCTCTCTTCTGGTGAAATCTCCATCTTTAGGTTTCTCTTTAAGGAGTTGGCTACAATATCACCACTCTCTATATTTAATTGTTCTTTTTTGGCGTTTGTAATATTATCTTCTCCTAAACGATAACCTCCTAAAACTTCTGGTATATTGATAAAATCAGTGACTGCCACAGCTCTGCTCCAAAGTTCAAAATCTTCTGCTAAAAACTTATTGTCATAAAATAGATTATGACTCAGAAATATTTCTTTTCTTATCATGAGTGTAGAATGACAAATATCACAGCCAAATAAAAGATTCGCTCTACAGTTCTCCACTGTAATTGGCGGTTTATGTACCCAATCCACTCCTTTTCCAAAGTGTCGCTGATATGTGCCGCATACCCCTATATTGGGATTTTGTTCCATAAATTCTACTTGTCGTTCTAAGCGTGTGGGATAGGCAATATCATCTGCATCTAATCTGGCGATATAGTTTCCTTTTGCTATTTGAAATCCTTTATTTAAAGACTGTGCTAATCCAAGTTTGGAATCATTTTGTATCAGCTTAATACGATTATCCTTTTTGGCATAGTTTAAAATGATTTCTCGTGAACCATCATCTGAACCAAATTCATTGATGAATAAAGCCTCCCAATCAGAATAGGTCTGCATGAGAATACTTCTGATACACTCTTCTAAATATTTTTGGCTGTTATATACTGGGATAACCAAAGATACCACTTTTCTCTCCTCCCCATTTATCTTTCTCTACTTTCTTCTTTCTTTATTTTTGCTGCATTTTGCAATTCTATTTCAAAATCTTGTTTGCTTTTTTGTACAATCGTAGCTAATATCAGTCCTGAAAACATCGACTGTATCGCTGTTATTACAACAAATCCACATACAATTAAAGTCGGAAAATTAGGCACTTCTCCTGTACGAAGATATGTTATGAAAACTGGTATAAAAAATATCGTCGCTAAAATAAATAATAAAAAAGCGATACTAGAAAAAAATGTCATCGGTTTATACGTTCGGAATAAACGCACAATAGTTCTTAATACTTTTATTCCATCAGAATAAGTATTTAATTTAGATACACTTCCTGTCGGTCTATCTCTATATTCAATAATCACATTTCTTACAAACATATTTTTATCTACCGCATGGATACTCATTTCTGTTTCTATTTCAAACCCTTTAGATAAAACAGGAAATGTCTTTACAAATTCATAACTAAAAGCGCGATATCCTGTCATAATATCTTTTATATCTGTTTTAAATAAATGATTGATACTAAAGCGAACTAAAGAATTTCCGAAATTGTGAAAAGGTCTTTTATTTTCTTTAAAATAAGTAGAACTCAATCTATCCCCCACTACCATATCCACTTTTTGTTTTAATACTAATTCCGTCATTTCTCTTGCTGACTCTGCCGGATAAGTATCATCTCCGTCTGTCATAATATAGCAATTCGCATCTATTTCCCGAAACATTCTGCGAATCACATTTCCCTTTCCTTGTTGATATTCATATCTGACTACAGCACCTGCTTGCCTTGCAATCTCATCTGTACTATCAGTAGAATTATTATCATATACATAGATGACAGCTTCTGGAAGAACTTTTTTATAATCTTCTATCACTTTTTTAATCGTTTTGGCTTCATTGTAACAAGGTATTAATACCGCGATTTCATCCATAAGTACTTTTAAACCTCCCTCTTTGATAATAAAGTAATCATAAGTATGATGGGACATAATAAAATTATAAACCAAATATATCGGAAATCTTGATATACCATAGCAATCAATAAAGAAATGATATTTCCAAACAAAGGTAATAAAATTCCTATCTCCTTTTTTCTATTCACTATCAGGAATAGACTACATATTAAAATAATATTAAAATATATTCCTCCTCTTGCAGTCAGGCATAATAAGATATTATATTGATTAAAAATTCCACTCATCTTTTCTATTATTTTTGTCAATATATTTGGCTTTTCTTTGTTATACCTTATCTCTTCTGTATTTGGATATACAATATCCTTAGAATTATCAATAAAACGTTCAAAAGAATTTTGTGCTGGGAATATATTCCACATCAATTCTGAACCGACAAGCCGAGCCGTTACTATTTGTCCCGGACTATAAAAAAATGCGTCAAAATACATAGATAGAGCATCTGATAATTCAACATTTTCAAAATTCCAAACGCTTTGGAGAGAATCCCAATTATAAGGATCATATTTCTCTATCCATGTATCATATGGTAAAATCTCTTCCATATCTTCTAAGAACTTTTTTCCTTCTAATGCTGTTCTTTCATTCTTTTTTAATACAGATGCCACTCCATGATAAATAGGATTAAACTTCACTTTAGGAAAAGTTGTTATTTCTAATGTATGATAAACTGGTCCTTTCCATATTCCGATGCAAAGAAATATAATGCCTATAGATAAAATAGTTAATTTTTCTCTATTTTTTATTCCTATTATTAAGAATAAAATAGATGATAATAACACAGCTATACTGCCATTATGCCGAAATGTATAAATTCCAATCATAGATAGAATAAATCCAACTAGGTTTACCCATTGAAAAAACTTCTCTTTATGTTTTAAATATAGATAAAGATAATAACTTAATCCTATGGAACATATAGTAAAAATACTATCTTTCCATAAAGATACAAAATTCATTCCTGAAAAAACATTCAGACTAATCAAAATTCCTATGAAATATAATAGTTTTTCTTGGATACCATTCTCTCGAAATTTTTCAAAAAACGAAGTCAAAAAAATATCAAAAAGAACAATTTGGAATAATGCTATAGCAGCAGGTGTATCACAAATCCATGTTATTATTTTAAGATATATGGTATGTGCCACTGGATGCCAATCATTATAATTATTTTTTTGTAATTGACTAAACTGATCCCATACATCATGACCAATAATAGCTGGATAATAAGCGAAAAGATATAATAAATGAATACCTAAAATAACTATAAAAAATATAATCATAAATCTTTTATTATTCTCTTTTTTAACTATTAATTTTTGAGCTAAATTTTCACTCCGTTCTTCTAAAAATATAAGAGCAGATAACAAAATAGGAAATACCCATATGGTTAATAATATAAATTTTATTAGATTTTTAATAGAAATATAAAACATAGCCGTTTCATATGTAAATAGCCATACTCCTCCAATAGAAAAGCTTGTCCAAAATACAAGTAATATTGTTAAAATTATATATTTCTTTAAATATTTTTCTATTATAATATTGTAATATGCTGTTTTCTTTGTAAGATAATATCCTGCTAAATATGATATTCCTATTGTTGCTATCATTAATCCTAAACTTTTATAAATAGGATATACACAATGTAAAATACCAAATAAAATAACACTATATGCCCCATATATATAATTAAAATACTTAAATAAATAATGTTTCATATTCTCTCTACTCTCTTTTATAATTTTAAAACATATAAATACCAGCTATTTCTTAGTTATATATCTCCTCTATATTATGTTATCTTTTTTATAACTTTTTCTATCAGGAAATTATATTTTATAATCTCTTTTATCTTTTCAATTAAAACGGAAATCCCTAATGATACCAATAACAACACTCCTGTAATTAAAATAAAATGATGAAAAGAATAAATAAAATCTGATAAATAAATCGCCCTAATAAATGTATGTATTAAAAAAATATTCATAGAATACTTTCCTAATAATTTTAAAATATTACTTAATAGCGGAATATTTATGATAAATTCTATACACCATATCACTACAAAAAACGGAATAATCCCATATTTTATCTCCCAAAAAGTTTCTGATGGAACTCTAAAATATAATTTAATTCCTATTATAATTATTATCATTTCTAAAATAAATTTAATTACTTTATTGCCTAAATTATTTTTTATTACTTTATAATTTATTATTCTATCAATCCATTTATATTCTGCTGCTACCATTCCTAATATATATACAAATATATAAGGCATACATACACTATCACTAATCCACGGAATTTGAAATATCCTCGAAATTATAACAGCTAATAATAGCAACGTATACCCCCCCCAACGCATTTTTGGGCTTTTATTATAAATGGCAATATAACAATAAATACTATTACACAACTCATATACCACCATGTACCATTTAATTGTTTTAGCCCTAATAAATTATTAAGTCCAAAAAAATCTGTTATGATACTAATAATGCCTAATAATGTTCCCTTTTTCATATAAAAATTACTTGTTCTATTATTTATTAATTGACAAATTATACAAGCATTAACAAAAACAAACCAATATCCTGAAAATGTCTTTATATATCTTTTCGTAATCCATTTTTCATCAGTTTCTTTTTTATTGTTATAAGAATGATATAAGCCATAGCCTGTTATAAATGCAAAAATAGACACACATATCTTAAAAAATAATGATATCTTTACTATATAATCTTCTTGAAAGGGGAAAAAGCTAACTGTATATGCATCATATAAACTTTTTACTCTAAAATTATGATGTTGTAACATCAATATAATTGCTATTCCCTTTAATTTTTGTGCAGCGATTTTATCAAAATGAGTTTTATTCATTATTTTTTATCTCCTATTTCTTTTTTTATCGCTTCTAAAATTTTCTCTGTATTTTCTTCTAATTTTTTATCTATAATTTCCTCTATTTGTTCTTTTAAAATAACTAATTCTCCTTGTTGTTCTTCCCCTTCTTTTCTTAATGATTCTATAATATCTTCCCTAATCCGCTCTGAACATTTTCCATCAAAACATGGAATACAATGTTCAAATGCTTGTTCTCTCTCCTGTTTTTTCGGATCTTCATCTTTTATAATCATTTCCATATAATTTACTATATCATCATAACAACTTCCCTGATAATAACTGTCAATAAGTTCTTTTATTGCATTTGTAACTGGTTCATAATAGTTAGGATTATACATAAATAAAATAGGAACTTGTACCATAGCAGCTTCTACCATAATGGCACTTCTATCAATAATAATATAATCCGCATTGATAAGAGAAAATCTATAGTCATCTTTTGTATCAATATATACATTTTCTTTCTCTTCTAAAGTTTTTATTAATGTTTCCGCTAATTCCTGTAGATTCATATCTTTTGTTGGCGCTAAAAATCTAGGATGCGGCATAAAAATAAAAAAATATTTATCTGCATAATTATTGATTTCTTCTGCAAATTTTATATAATCATTTACATCTGGTGTCACAAAAATCTTTTGATCATTTTCATAAATAATTTTAGGAAAATGTGCTTTCCATAAAATTATTTTTCTTCCTGCAATTTTTTCTTGTAACTCATGATCTAAAATAAATTTTTCCTTGTGATATAACGCATCAAATCTCGGTAAACCGAGTGCTTTTACCGCTTCTCTATTCTGACAATATTTCCTGTAATCTCTCTGCATTAATTTTGAAAAAGTATAGATTCTCCATGCATTTACAACTACATGCTGTGAAAAATGCATGAAATGAGAATCCTCTGTATCAGAAATCTCCACACCATAAGGTATATAAGCAATCCGATACCCTTTTGATTTAAAAATAGCTGACCAATGTTCCTTCTTTCTGTGTCCTGCATCGTAAGGAGTCTGCATAAGTACAATGTGGGGTTTAAATTCTTCTATCTCAAAATCCTCGAATAATAGATAGGGTATCTTTTTATCATTTAAAAAAGTTTTTGCTGTCTGCATTTGAAATTCCTCTTTTGCCGTTTCATCTAAACAAACAAGCCTGATATCAAATCTCTCATCTTGTATCATTTCTTCATATAAAATCTCCCATGAAGTCCAAAAGGAAGCAACTTGATATAAAAACACAATTCTCACTTTTTCCCCTTGATGATATAATACCTTATTCTGTTTATATTGAAGATCCGCTAAATAATCCCATAAATAAAAAGTATAGAGCCATTTATCTTCTCCCTGCTTATACCTTTTCCATGTCCACTTTTCAATATCTCTCCTTATTCTTTTATATCTATCCCATGTCCACCATTCCAACATATCATTAAATCTTTTGTTTCTGAACATTTTAATCTTGTCCAGTAATTTTCCCCATCGACCCATTCTCCTATCTCCTACTTCTTTTGCATATATTTCTCGTAATCATCACAGATTTCTTTTGTATTCCCCATTCCTTTCTTCTCTCCCTTTTCCAGCCATAACACACTGCTGCACATCTCCCTTATCTGATTCAAGGAATGGGATACTAAAATCGTAGTCACTCCACTGGCAAATAATTCTTTCATCCTTTTCTCACTTTTCTTCCGAAATGCCATATCACCTACTGATAATACTTCATCTAATATCAATACATCTGGTGTTACAAACGAAGACAGCGCAAATGCCAATTTCGATTTCATGCCAGATGATAACTTATTATAAGCCACATTTTCAAACTCTTTTAATTCTGAAAATTCTATAATATCTCCATATTTATCCAAAATAAATTCCTTTTGATATCCTAATAATGCACCTCTCAAAAATATATTTTCCTTTACCGTCATCTCTCCATCAAATCCTGCTCCTAATTCTAAAATAGGCGCAACCATTCCTTTTATCGAAATACTTCCCTTCGACGGCTGCATAATTCCAGATAACACTTTTAAAATCGTAGATTTTCCTGAACCATTTGACCCAATGATCCCTAACAATTCTCCCTTATTCACATGAAAACTGATATCTTTCAATGCACAAAATTCCCGCGTAATAACTTCCCGTTTCATCTTGCGGATAAAAAACTCCTTTAACGATAAATCTTTAATATCTCCTAAAATATAATTCACCGTCACATTATTTACCTCAATCATCTCTTTCTCCTTATAAATAATATAAGAACATATAATTATATTTTTTATACATTCCCATCCCTATCCTCAATAAAATTAATGCATATAACAAACACATCAAATGAAACGTAAGAGAAGGAATCTGCTGATACAACACCACTTGACGGATATAATCAATATACAAATATAAAGGATTCAGATTTAATAACTTCAATGCGATACTTCCTTCAAAAATACTCACTTCATAAAAAATAGGCGTAAAATACATCAAAGCCAATGTAAAAATATCATATAAATACTGAATATCCTTAAAAAATACAAATAAAGCAGATAAAATTAACCCTGCCCCAACAATGAGCAAAAACAGACATACAACAGGATAAATCAAAGTCACCACTCTCCAAGTGAGCTTTATCTTATCCGCCAATGCAAAAACAAAAAATATAATAAATGTCAAAAGAAAATTAATCGAAGCTGCCATAATCTTGGATATTAAAAATAAATACTTTGGTGTATTCACTTTTGTAATAATTCCAGAATTTGATATAATCGAAGACATTCCTGTATTTGTCGCCTCTTTAAAATAAGAAAAAACCAACTGTCCAGCGAACAAATAGATCGTATAATGCTCCATCTGACGCCCGAATACCCTCTTAAACACAAAAGTCATTACCATCAACTGAAATAAAGGCGCTAACATGCTCCATAACACGCCTAAAACACTTCTCTTATATCTCTTTTTAAAATCTCTCTTTACAAGCTCTGAAAAAACAAACTTGTACTTCTTTATTTTTTCTAGGATTAACTGCATGATAACTCCTTTATACAACAAGATGTTTTATCACTGGAATACGCTTCATCAAACATGCTATACCAAGCGAAATCAAGTAATAACAAATGGCGCAAACAAGCACCTGTATCATACCCCCATCTATAGATAAAGTAATACCTCCTACTGTAAAAGAACGTAAGATCCATATCACCATACTATGCATAAGATAAACTCCCAGCGAAACCGATGCGACCTCCTGTATTATCCTCTTGTTTCCTTCTGATATTTTACAAAATTGCTCCTTCAAACTATATACAAATAATAAAACCCCACTGCTATAAAAAATCACTGGCAGACTTAATTCCTCAAACATATTGTCCATAGGACTCCCTTTTTTCTTAGAAACATAATACGCACTCCCTATAATCCACAATACCCCTATTATCATCATAAAAACACTTTTCCCTATCATCTTTTTCTCTGCATATCTGTCATAAAGATACCTTCCTAAAGCCAAAAGTCCCCAATACTGCACCATAATATAAAGATTAGTAGAAGTAAATACCAAATCCACTGGCAAAGAAAACAATAAAATAATATAATTCATAACACTTGGCAGCAGCAAAGTGATTCCTATAAAATATTCTCTTTCCCGATAAGAAAAACTTTGATATAATTTCGTGAGAATCGGCAAGCTGAGATAAATCCATATTAACTGATAAGCATACCACATACCTCCATCTGCTCTCCGAAATGGAAGAAGCAATATATCCCTTATCACCTCTCCTTCTCCCCACAATGTTTTTCTTAATAAAATCGCTAAAATACTAAAAAACACTAATGGAATCATAACCCTTATTATCTTATTTTTCACCTGCTCTATATCATACTTTTTCGGCAGCAATACAATTCCTGAAATCATAAAAAAACATGGAACAGCAAACCTAGGTATCGCATTTATTACTAAACCCTCCACCCATTTTTCTTCTCCAAAACAATTCGCATAAATACTTCCTGAACTATGGATCAAAACAATCATCATAGCAGATACTATTTTTAATATGTCCATCCAAATTTCATGTTCTTTCTTTCTGAAACTATCTATCCCTTTTCTTTTTCGATAAAAATAAAAGAAAACATTTATCATTCCCAAAATTAAAATAAAAATCAACAATCCATATTTTAAATAAAGTTCTATCTTCCCTTTCTCTATCACAAACTCTACTACATAATTTTCAGAATCCCCTGTTTCCCCATAACAATCAATCCATTCCTGATATCCCCCACTACTTACAAATGCCTTTCCTCTCCACTTATTCTTCTCAAATACAATCTTCACCTCTGCCTGTTTTGGCAATTCTATCTGTATCTCATCTGTCATACCCTTTCTTTGATCATACGATCTCCAAACAAGCTGACTCTCTTCTTCTATCCACACTCCTTCATACTCATGTAAGAAGTCTACCGTTTCCCCATTCACCCAAACCTCTTTGATATGAACTTCCGTCCCTTCAGAAAACTCATTCTTTTCATCTAATGCTCTAATCGAAAGCCTAGAACTATTTTCTATTCCATACACCATAAAAATCACAGCTATTCCAGCCAATAGAAAAGGAAACACTTTTTTTAAAGTCTGTTTCATAGAAAAAGGCAATAACAACAACACAATACACAGCAATAAAATTAGATTTAACATTGACTTTTTATCCCTATCTTTCTTTTTTTAAATGTTCCTTCCCACATAGAGTCTTATAAAAAATACTCATTATCATATGGTCAAAAATCATATGAATATCTTCTGTCACTTGCATACTCATCACATCTGCATGAAGTGAAATATCCGCCAATTCTTTCAATTTTCCCCCTTTATATCCTGTCATACCAATCACCTTATTTCCCTGCTCTTTCGCATATTCCACCGCATAAATGACATTTTTTGAGTTTCCGCTTCCTGAAATAGCGATCACAATATCCCCTTCTTCCAGCTTCTCCCTTAACTGAAAACGAAACACCTCTTCAAATCCGATATCATTTGCTATCGCCATAATCGTAGGCACATTATCATTCAGACAAATAAAATTAAATTTCTTATCTACATATTCCGAAATTCCTTTATTAAAATCATTTTGATAATGCGAAGCCGTGGCAGAACTTCCTCCATTTCCAAAAATATAGATTTTCTTCTTCGCCTCATAAGCCTGCATCATTAAATTCATCGCCTCATTAATCGCATCTATATCTAAATTTTTTAATACCTCCATTTCCAATTCCATATAATCAGTTATCATATTTCTATAGTCCATTTTTTTCTCTTCTCCCTTTTCTATCAATACCACTTCTTTTTTCCTTAAGTAATTAATAATTATTCTTACCTTTTGACCAAGGGGTACGCTTCGGCGAGGAGGTATTCCAACGAAGCCGCGCTCTCGCTCCGTTCCAGACGTAGCGGTACTAAATTCGCAGCCCCGCTTCTTGCGGAACTGCTCATTAAGTACCAACGTCTTCCAAGGGACTTCTTTTGGAATACCTCCTCGCCGAAGCTGCTTTGTATCTAAGATAACTCACGAAAATATAGCAACCCTTATCACAATAATCATATTTCTTTATCATAAACAATATTTCTTGTCACAAACTACTTCATAAAACATACATAACATAAAATATCTATCATAAATGTAAACAATTCAAACTCCATCACACTAACCAACATCAACAAACTAGCGGAAGAGAAGGAACTATTCCAAAAGAAGCCCCTTGGAAGACGTTGGCACTTAATGAGCAAACCCGCAAGGGTTCGCGAATTTAGTGTCCGCTACGTCTGGAACGGAGCGAGAGCGCGGCTTCGTTGGAATAGTTCCTTCTCTTTCGCGAACCTTATAAAATCTTTTGCTCCCTTATCCTTTATTTTCTTCCTTTATGATCTTCTCCACAGCTTCCAACAAATCCCGACAGACAAAATCCGCTTTTACTTCATACTTTCCATCTTTTCCTGCCTCTCCTGTCTGCACCAATATAGTGCGCAATCCCCCATTCTTCCCTGTCTGAATATCCACCGTGGTATCCCCTATGATCCAAGACTTTTTCAGATCAATATGATATTTCTCTTCACACTTCTCTAACATTCCAATCTCTGGCTTTCTGCAAGAACAAGAAACTTTATAAATAGGATTTTCCTCCGGATATCCCTTATCTGGGTGATGAGGACAAAATATCACATCATCGAAATACACTCCTTCATTTCCCAACAAGGTTTTCATTTTCTGATGTATCTTCTCCACCTCTTCTATCTCACATAACCCTCTCGCCACAACTGGCTGATTCGTGACTACAATCGCTAACATTCCGGATTCATTTATTTTCCGAATCGCCTCTATCGCACAATCTTCTAATATAAAATCTTCCTCTTGATATACCAACCCATTCTTCACATTCACAGTTCCGTCCCGATCTAAAAAAATACATTTTTGGTCATACTTTAAATTTCTTTTCTTTATCAAACCACTCTGAATCTCTTCTATTGTTTTTTCCATTCTTTCTACTGTCCCTATATCTTTTATATATTCCGTAGACGAATAAGCATAGATTCCTTCTTGATTCTCTGCCATCTGCATTAGAATCTCTTTTTCTAAATCTGTTTTTTGGGGTTGTTTTACTTTTTCACAGACTTCTTTCGATAAAATATAAAATCCTGCATTCACACAGTTATCATACCAACCATCTCGTACCTGTGTCTTAAGATGGAAACTTAATATTTTCTGCTCTCTATCCTTCACCACTAAATCAGAATCAAATGGGTGAGTATTTGGATGTACAAACAGAGTTGCCTTTGCTCTTTTTTCTCTATGAAATTCTTCCATTCTTTTGATATCAATATCAAAAAATACATCTCCAAATACTAATAAAAAATATTCCTCTTTTATTTTTTCTTTTAAATAATAAAAAGCCCCTGCTGTGCCAAGTGGCTCTTGTTCCTCTATATAAGAAATAGAAACTCCAAATTTTTTTCCATCTCCAAAGTACTCTAAAATTTTTTCTTTCCTATGTCCCACCATTAAAATAATTTCTGTTATTTTATTCTCTTTTAACTTCTCTATCTGCCATTCTAATAAAGGCTTTCCCAATATCGAAACCATCGGTTTTGGTATCTCATCTTTTGTGACTTGTGCTAATCTTGTCCCTTTTCCTCCTGCCATAATTACTGCCTGCATTTTATTACCTCTTCTACTGTTTTTTCCACCGCTTCTTTTGAGGTATAATGTGCCTTCCAGCCTGCTCTGTGAATCTTTCCTAGCTGATATTGAAATTTCGGCACATCTCCTTTCCAGCCTCCCCTGCCTCCTGTATACTCATAAGGAATTCCTTTTAATCCCATTTTCTCGCATACGATATCTGCGATTTCTGTCACAGAAGTCTGCGTTTCCACTCCTACGTTATAAAGAGTGATCCCTTCTTTTTTTACATCTTTAAACTGCATAATCGCATCGACTAAATCCTTTACATAAAGATAGGGTTTCGACTGTGTGCCATCTCCTAAAATCTTTAATTTCGTAGAATCTTTTTCCAGTTTTGCGACAAAATCAAAAATGACTCCATGTGTTAATCTCGGTCCAATCACATTTGGAAAGCGGAAAACTAATACTTTCATATTATTCATATAGGCATATGAAGAAATTAAAGCCTCTGAGCCTAATTTACAGCCTCCATAATAAGAAATAGGAGAAAGCACTGCGGTATCTTCTGCTACCTGTTCTCCCATTTTTTCTCCATAGACCGCAGAAGTAGAAGCGAAAAAGAACTTCTTTACTCCATGTCTTCTCATGCTTTCTAAAAGATGAAACGTTGTGGTATACGTATTTTTATACTCAATAGCTGGATTTTCAGCACTCGCTTGAATATCCGAATTAGCGGCTAAATGAAATACATATTCGATCTGTTCTTTCTCAAAAATCCGTTCTACTCCCTCGAAATCACATAAATCCTGCTCATAAAAAATAAAATTGGGATTCTCATAAAGATGTTCTATATTTTTTTTCGTTCCGATAAAGAAGTTATCTACACATACCACTTGATGTCCTTCTTTTAACAAAGCATCTGCTAAATGACTTCCAATAAATCCTGCTCCGCCAGCTAATAATACTTTCATCATTTCTATCCCTTTCTTCTTCTATTTTTTTCTATCTCCAATATTTATCTCCGATATATACGACAGAAGTTCCATCTTGTTCAAACTGAAATTCAAATTCTTTTAATCCAATTCGTTTTCTCAATTTTTCTTGATTTTCTGGCTCACAATAAAACAGTAAGAATCCTCCTCCCCCTGCTCCCAAAAGTTTTCCTCCTACTGCTCCACTTTCCATTGCTATTTCATATGCTTTATCAATTTCTTCATTAGAAATCCCTGATGCTAAAGTACGTTTTAACTTCCAGCTTTCGTCTAATATCCTTCCAAAACAGGATAAGTCATTACTCTCTAATGCCATTTTCATCTCTTCTGTCAGTGCGCACATCTTTTTTATATTCTCATTTTTTGCATCTTCTGTAATATTCTTTTTTTGTTCACTTAAAATACGATTAGCGGATCGAGTGACCCCAGTATAAAACATCATCAGATTCTTTTGTAATCTTTTATAAGTTTCTACCTGCATCATAATCGGTGACACAGAAACTGTTCCATCTGGATTAAAGCGGATAAAATTCAATCCCCCATAGGATGCCGCATATTGATCTTGCTTTCCAATCGGAGAACCTAACTTTTCTATTTCTACTTCACAAGCCTCTTTTGCCAACTTCGCTTTAGAAGCAAACTTCCCTTTATAACTATATAACGTATGAAGCAGTCCCACAGTAAATGTACTCGAAGACCCCAACCCTGTCCCTCCGGGAATATCTGCTGTACTGCTGATTTCTACTCCTGATACTTCCATATCATTTAACACCTGATGAAATATTTTATGCTTAATCTCTTTTATATCCTCTACTAATTCATTTTCCGAATACTTTAACATCGTCTGCTTTTCATTAAAATAAGGATGAATCGAAAGATACATATATTTATTAATTGAGGTACTTAACACACACCCTCCATATTTCTCATAATATGCCGCTAAATCGCTTCCTCCTCCGCAAAAGCTCACTCGAAATGGTGTTTTCGTCATTAACATTTGTTCTTCTTATCCTTTCTCGTATTTCAACCCGTTACTTTCTCTTTTTACTTTTTCATACTTTTCTCATCTTTCTTCTTATCTTTTTTAAAATATGGAGCAGATATCCGCTCCCTCGGATTCCCAGCTTGTCGATCCAAAAAGCAATACTCCCTCTTTTTTTATTCTCTTTTAATAAATATTGAGATTTTCGGAACATATCATATACCTCTTTTCTCTGAACCTTCGGCACTTCATATAAAAAAGGCAGATTCCAGATATATTCCCGTATTAATTTCCGCTTTAAACATCGTGAAGTTACACTATCTTCTTTCTTACAATTCTCCATATTGATTTCTAATACTTTCATCAAATCTCTTATATGATCTTTCTCTATTTCTGTTGTCAATGCCCCTTTTCTTCTTGTTCTATAACAATAATAAGGCTCATGATAATACCCGATTTTTTTTGTTTTTAATAAAACTCTTGTTGTGAAATCCACATCTTCATTTCGTATGTCTTCTAAAAAAAACAGATTTTCTTTTTTTAAAAACTCTCTTTGATAGAAATACCTCCATACATTCCAATAACTATCGAATCCTTTACTATACTCTGCAAAATGCTCTCCTGTGATAATATCCTGACTTTCTTTAATCTGATGACTTATAAAATATTGTCTTCCCTTATCATCTATCCCAATAAAATCAGATATCAATACTTCTATCTCACAATCCATCTGTTCTAATAGCCGCCTTCTCTTTTCTAAGCAAGAAGCTCTTATATAGTCATCACTATCCACAAAGACCACATAATCCCCCTTTGCTCTCCTAAGTCCGCAATTTCTAGCATTAGAAAGTCCTGTTTTATCTTGTAATATCACTTCTAATCCCTGATATCTTTTTACATACTCCCTACATATCTCATTGCTTTTATCTTTGAAATCTCTTATCACAAATAGAAGTTCATCATCTTCCCTAAGACATCCTAAGATACTTTCAATACATTCTTTCACATATTCTTCTACTCGATATACCGGCATAATAAATGAAATTTTTATTTCCTTTTTCATACTATGATCCTTTTAAATACTTTAATCCGCTCCTTATGATATGCCTTCCCACATACCAAAAAGATTTTATCTTTCCTATTCTCATCTGCCGATATACTCCATAAGTCATGAAAACAGTTTTCCATTTCTTTCTCGACTTTCCATCTTTCGTCAATCTCGTACATAATAAAGGCTCATTTATTCCACATGCCATATCATACTTTTCTAATACCCGAAGCCATGTCAGATAGTCTTCATGTAACTCATCATGTTCCATAGGAAATTCCAGTATCGCTTCTCTCTTTACCACCACAGAAGAACAAGCGATGCTATTTGTCTTTAATAGATCAGAATAATATAATCTCTCTTTTACCCGAATGATCTTTCCTTTACTTTTCCCCTTCTCATCAAATAGCTCCCTTCCGGTATAACAAAGTACTGCATTTGTTTTTTTCATTTTCTCTATCTGTTTTTTTAACTTCCCTATCTTCCACCAATCATCTGCATCTAAAAATGCGATATATTCTCCCTTTGCACACTTACAGCCTTGATTCCTGCTCTTCGCCACTCCTTCATTTTTACTATTTTTTATATAATGAATTCTCTCATCTTTTTGATAAACCTCTATTCTTTTCTCCGTATCATCTGTAGAAGCATCATCAATAATAATCAGTTCCCACTCCACTTGCTGGTGCTTCACCGATTCCACTGCTTCCCTAATATACCTCCCACAATTATAGGTTGGCATAATCACGGATACGAGATATTGTTTCATCTCTGCCATCTCTCTACTTTTTTATACCTCTCAACACAACTAAGTCACATTTTTTACTAACTTTTCTTCGTTTGTGCAGACTCATATTCTATTCACTTGTCAGCAGAAACGGGCGGTGTTGTACCCAAGATAAGAATAAAAATCTCTTATCCCTTTTTCCTTTCGGACTGTATTTTATTTCTAAACTCAAACCTTATCTTTTTCTTTCTGATAATGTTTAAGAAAATACCTACCTATATTTTCTGCACTATTTTTTGCTGCATTTCCTCTATGTCCATTCTCACAGATATAAAGCTGTCCTCCATAATAATTTTTAGAGGCTCTATGCCCTTGGTTATATCTTTTTATCTTCCCATCACAAATATGACAAGTATCTGAAATATGATAA
Organism: uncultured Eubacteriaceae bacterium; assembly: GCA_947643285.1. Lineage (GTDB taxonomy): Bacteria > Bacillota > Clostridia > Lachnospirales > Lachnospiraceae > MGBC136627. The sequence goes on along the minus strand of CANRVK010000005.1, from coordinate 7,830 downwards.
GGTCGTATGGTTGTTGTGACAATCCCATTCTGATAAGACTTATACTTTAAATCCCTAATAATTCTCCGCCCTATCCAATCATATCCATCTGTCTTTAAATATCCCTTGTTCTGAAAAGAAATGACATTTTCATACTTAGGCACTACAATAAGCCGTATCTCTCTTTCCATACAATAATTCAGAATCTCTCGGCTCACTTTATGAGCATAATGTTCATTTAACTGACTGATCTTTTTATAATACTTCTGATTTTCTTTTCCTTCTTGCTTTTTCTCTTTCTCTATATTCTCTCTTCTCTTTTCTGGCTGCCTGCTTTTTCTGCTTTTCTTCAACTGCTGCTGCCATTTCTTTTGAATATTTTTTCTTTTGTTTCCTCCCTTAATCAGATAATACTCTCTCACACTTCCCTCTAAATCCATTCTGGCGCAGACCGCTAAATTATTATTATTCGGAAAATACACCGCACAAATTTCCTGTTCTTCTTTCATTCTCTCATTTACTGTCCGTATATCTTCCACTGGTGTTACCACAGGAACATGAAGCCATGCTCCACGCTCTGTTATCTTCAAAGAGGGGGATTTCATTTGACAATCCTCTGGCAATTTTCTTCCCATATCATGAAATCGATATTTATCCCATACCCATTTCACTCCATTGTAGACTTTTAACTGAATACTATTTTCTGTCCTATTCCGATACATTCCCGCATAAAATACAGGAGAAGCATGAAATTCTTTTGCCTTTTTAGGAATTTCCTCTATCTCCCCCTCTTTATATAACTTCCATCGAAATATAAAACCCTTTCCTGCTCCTATCGCCGCATGAATCGCGGCTCTCCGAAAATAAAGAGGAATTTTTCCATAAGGAAAAGGATATTTTACTTCTTCTTTTTGATACCTCGCCCCTATAGTCATCAACTCTAGTTTCCGCATCATCTGTTGATTTGTTAAGTTCCATAACTCATCTTCTAAAAGAAGAATATCATAATAATACTTTACTACTTCATTATAAATATCTTTCGTCATCTTCAGCCATTCTCTATGCTTTTGATACAGTCTTAAGCGATATGTCGTAGTAGAATATCCCGTTTTTCCCTGCTCCATTTCATCCCTTCCTATTTTCGATTCGCAGTTTACTCGCGTAATATGTTATTACACGAACTTTCTCTCTAAAAATGTTTGTTTTTCATAAAATCAAAGGTTCGCGTGGACAAAGAAGTATTCCAACGAAACCGCGCTCCCGCTCCGTTCCAGACGTAGCGGACACTAAATTCGCAGCCCCTAACAGGACTGCTCATTAAGTGCCGACGTCTTCCAAGGGGTTTCTTTCGGAATACTTCTTTGTCCATGCTAGTTTGTTGGCTGTTTTAGAAGAAAGTAGTTTCCATTTGCCGTTTCTCTATTAAGTAGAACTTTTGCTCCAACAAATCCAGTATTTTCATTCCTAGAAAAGCCAAGAAAGTAACGCTTTATCGAAAATATACCCTAGGCAGACCCTTGGAAGACGTTGGCACTTAATGAGCAGTTCCGCAACAAGCGGGGCTGCGAATTTAGTGTCCGTTACGTCTGGAACGGAGCGGGAGCGCGTCTGACAAGGGTATTTTTCGATAAAGTGTGAACCTTTTCGATAAAGCGTGAACCTATCAGCCAATTCCTTCCCAAAACAACTGCCAGAAATCTATCCTATTCCAAAATTTTACCTTGCAATACAAAAATTTTTATGCTATAGTAAAAAAGAAAAAAGGTTCGCGTAATAACATATTACGCGAACTTTTTTGTTATAAAATAGAATCGAAAAAGCGAACAGATACTATTTTTATCTGCTCGCTTTTTACAAATTCTATATTCCCATCACACACTTCTCAGCGCATCAATCGGATTTAATTCACTCGCTTTTTTCGCGGGTGTGAATCCAAATATAATCCCAACTGCGCCTGAAAATCCTACACCTAATGCAATCGCTCCCCATGAAATATGTATTGCGATATTCATAACAGCTCCACATAAAAAGGAAATTCCTAGCCCTACCATCAGTCCAATTATCCCTCCTAATAAAGATAACATAATCGCTTCTGTTAAAAACTGAATCTGGATCAATCTCGGTTCTGCTCCTAATGCCTTTCTAAGTCCTATCTCCACAGTTCGTTCTGTCACGGATACTAACATCATATTCATAATTCCTATTCCACCTACTAATAAAGCAATAGATGCGATTGCTGTCAGAGCAGTTGTCAACATGCTTTGCATACTTTTCATCATATCTAATAAACTATCCATCACAATTAAACTATAACTATCTTCTTTATTGTTAAATGCTGTATTCAAATATTGTTTCACCGCGTCTGAAATATATTTTGTACTTTTTGCGTTTTCTGACATATAGATTTCCAGCGCGTAGATTCGGTTTTGTCCGCTCAGATCCATTAAATTCTTATATGGCACATAGATATCGGTTGTATTCCCTCCCATTAAAGTCATAACAGAATTATCACTGCCATCTGCAACTCCTACAATCACATAGCGAATCCCTTTTAATGTAATTGTCTGTCCTATTGGATTTTCTCCAATGAATGCCTCTTTCTGAAATTCACCGCTGATGATACAAACATTTGTCTTTTGTTCTACATCTAAATAATTGAATGCCCTTCCATTTCCAATAATTTTATTTCTTTGAAAAAATAATTCATTTTTTCCATCTATAAAAACATCTTCATAAACAACTCCATTTCGATAGACGTTCATGGTTGCATTGATAGAAGGGGCTATTCCTACTACTCCATCAATCTGGCGGATTTCCTCTAATTCTTTATCTGTTAAGCCTTGTTTTAGGGGTGTTCCCTGTGCGGAAACTACCAGTGTATTTGCACCGACGCTGTCGAATTGTTCATTTACATTGTCAATCACAGCCTGTACTACGGTTACTAGAGCGATAATGGCTGTGACACCGATCACAATACCTAAAATTGTCAGAAAGGAACGCATTTTATTTTGTATAATATTCTGCCATGACATTTTTAAACTTTCTCTAAGCATCTTCTGTCACTCCTTCCGACATTACGCCATCTAAAATCTTTACAATTCTTTTGGCATGGGCTGCAATATGTTTATCATGTGTGATCATAATAATCGTTCTGCCTTCTTCATTTAATTCTGCAAATAATTCCATCACTTGCTGCCCTGTTTTTTGATCTAAAGCTCCAGTCGGCTCATCTGCTAATAAAATAGAAGGTTGTGTCACTACGGCTCTTGAAATCGCTACTCTCTGCTGCTGCCCGCCAGATAATTGATTTGGATAGAAGTCTAGTTTATTTCCGAGTCCCATACGCTCTAACATTTCTCTTGCTCTCTCATGTCTTTCTCTGGTGGGTATTTTAGAATAGATTAAAGGCAATTCTACATTTTCTAAGATCGTATTTCTTTTTAATAATTGAAATGACTGGAAAATAAATCCGATCTCTTTGTTTCTGATATGTGCTAATTCTATTTGATCCATATTTGCAATTTCTTTTCCATGTAAGATATATCTGCCGGAGGTAGGCACATCTAGGCAGCCAATAATATTCATCATAGTGGATTTTCCTGAACCAGATGGACCTAAAATCGAAACAAACTCCCCTCGTTCTACATCAAAATCAATATGATTTAAAACCACTTGATCTTCACCAGCTATATTATAAGTCTTTACAATATCTGTCATTTCCAATAATTTTTCTGCCATTTAATTACCTCCCATCATTTCCATCATCTGATAGTAGGCAGAATTATCAATGTAATAAATCGTTTCTCCCTCTGTAATGCCCTCTACAATTTCTGCGCGCAAGCCATCTGTCACACCGATTGTCACATTTCTATTTAACATATTTCCATTTTCATCTTTATAAAGTATATAGGCTTGATTTGTTTTATCAAATTGAATGACTTCTATTGGCAGAATAATGGCATCTAATGCTTCTCCTTTTAATGCTTTTACTTCTACTGTCATTCCGCCTAAAACTCTGTCATCATGCTCAAAAGAAATTTCTGTATTGAAATAAGAAATACCTGCTCCTGCAGTAGCCTGTAAATCAATCGATGTCACTTTTCCCGGAACTTCTAGATCTAATGCATCAATGCGGACAATCACCTCTGTTCCAATCTGCATGGTGGAATAATCATATTCATCTACTTTTACAATAGCTTTTATAGAATTAGTATCTAAGATATCCATTACTACTGTTCCTGCATTTAATTTGACGCCCGGATCAACATAAATTTTAGAAATCGTGCCATCTGTTTCTGCTTTTACCTCTCTATCCCCTACTTGTTTTATTAGACTATCATAAGATTTCTGTGCTTGTTCTAATTGTGCTTCAGCAGAAGAAATACTCAATCCAGAAGTAGTATTTGCTAAGGTATTATAATTATCTCTGGCGGAATTATATTGTTCTTGTGCCATGTCATAAGCCAGTTTTGCCTGATCATAAGTCTGTTTTGTAGCGATTCCAGCTTCATATAAAGCCTGTGTATCATCTAGGGTCGCTTTCGCATCTTCCATGGACATTTTTGCGGTATTCATACTGCTTTTTGCCTGATTAATCTGTTGTCTTGTACTAGATTCTGTACTGGATAAGGCTATTTTCGCATTTTCAATCGCAGCTTCCGCCTGATAAAGCGCCATATTATAATCTTCTTCATTGATCACATATAAAGTATCACCTGCTTTTATGGTATCTCCTTCTTTTACGTTAATAGAGTCTATCTTCCATGTTTGAGTTGTCACAATTCTTTCTGTTTCGTCCAGTGCAGTATTTCCGCTAAATGTATAGTATACGCTAAAATCACTTTTCTCTGCTGTAATAGAAGAATACATGTTATCAACAGCTTTTTTGCCTTGAGATATTAAATAAACTACAATTACTGCAATCACTGCTAATATAATCAGTACCCATTTTAACTTCTTCCTCTTTTTCTTCATCCTGCCCTCCACATTCTACTATTCTTGTTCTCTTATTTTTATTAAATTTTCATTTATCTCCTGTAAGCCTAACAAAAACTTTTGTAGTGATTCTTCTGACATCCTCTGTAAAATAGGGTTCATCACCTTTTTACATTCCTCTCCAAATAGATCTAATATGTGATTTCCTTCTTCTGTAAGAGATAGATTCACGACACGTTCGTCTTGTTCATTTCGCTTTCTTTTTAAATATCCCATCTGTTCTAATTTTTTGCAAATAGAAGAAGCGTTTCCCTGACTGATGCCAAGCTCTTTGCTCAACTTCCCCACTGTCGTAATTGTTCCTTTTTTTAGATTTAACAAAATACTTAATTGTAGATGCGTCAGCCCTATCCCTTCTACATTTGCTTCTACCTCTTCCTTCACTCTTGAGAAAACTTCATAAAAAAGATGAAAAATATCGTTTTTCAAATTTTCCTTACACATTTGACCTTCCTCTCTTTATATGTATTACTTGAACATTTTTATTTTAGATTATATGTATAGACAAATATAATTTACTCTAAAATATACTTCTTTTTCTTTTTGTTTTCAATAGGATTTTAAAAAGATAAGAATTGTTTATATTTTATTTAGAAAACATAGATTTTGTTTAGAAAAAGGTGGTGGTGTATGTTTAAATGAATAATAGAAGTAAAATTTTTCTTTGTTAAAATAGATTGTTTATACTAAAATATAAAAATCGAGTAGGGGAATGTTTATTTCCTCTGTATGAGTCTGTACATAAAAAATAGAGCAGATTTCCTGCTCCATCTATCATTCCTATCCAGAATATTTGTTCGGAATATACCTCAGAAATTCTTGAAATTCTCTAAAAAATATGGTATAGTATATTATGTACTTGATTGTGGTGTTCGCACTATACATGATGGTATATCATATGAAAGTTAATAAGAATATCCCTCCACTGATTCAAGGTGTTCGCACTATTTGATGATTTGGTTGGGATATTTTTATTTATATTTTACTAAATCATAAATCCTTATCAATCTCTTTAACTCAGGATTATTTTTCAGACAACTTGGCGTATTTTCTCTGATATAATCTTGTAGATATTCTCTCAATTCATCTATTTGAATTTCTGGTTTTTCCAGAAAAATTAATTTTTTATATGCTACTTTCGCCGTTTCATTCTTAATAATCCCCTTAACTGATAAACTTCCTACATTCTTTCTATAATTCATTTTCTGTATTCTTAATTTTTGATTTAAAAAAGAATCCACTGTTTCATGTTTTAAAACATTTTCCTTTACTTTTTCAAAAACATCTTTTTGGTAATCTCTTAAATATTTATACATAGGCAAGCCGCCAGAATTATTTTTTAAAAGCTCTGGTAAATATTCTTCAACTACTAATGTTGGATTAAAATATTGATTATCAAACACTATGTCTTCATATAATTGTTCTGCTTTAATAATATGCCCATTTTTAACTACTCCAACACCTAATATAAACTGTTTTATTTTATTCACATCATCTAAATGCTCAAATCCCACAGCAGCAATTCGTTCTGATGCCTGTACACTATTAGTCAACTCATATATATCTCTTCTTAAATGCCTAAGTATTATGGGATTATACTTTGATTTCGTTTCACCAATTCCTCTATATATTTCTGCAAAATTTTTAGTTGATAATTTATTCATTCTAATACTATTTCCATTACTAAATTGCATTAAAAATTCTGAAATACTCTCATTATCAGAATACTCGATAAAAATAAGTCTATCCTTCAGTTGATCTAATTTCTCTTGTGTCAAACATTTTGATATAGTTTCAAAAATATTTCTAATATTTCGATCACTTAACGAATACCCAATAAAAATAATGGGATACTCTAAAAAAATTGTTAATAACTTTGCTATTAAATAAGATGCATTTTTTTCAAACTCCGAATAATCTGTGGATGTAAGCACAAGACTATCTGGTTTTGTGACAGAACCATGAATTTTATATATTTCACCAATTCCAGAAATATTAGAAAATAATAATTCTTCCTGTCCTATATACACTTCATAATCTGGAAAAAGCTGTTCAAGTAAAATATCATAATTTGTAGTAATAATTCCTGATAAACTTCTTTTTCCTAATTGACGTAACAATACAATTTCTTCATTTGTTGGATCAAACTTTGAATCATACAAATGTTTTGCTATTGCAATCTTCAAAGCTGAACTATTTTCTGTCAATTCCTTTTTATACTCTTCTCTAAACTTCTTATATTTTTCTGATGTTAAAACAGTATTATTATAATCCTTTTCCAAAAGAGTTGCAATTGCAGGTTGCTTTCCATAATAATCCCTTTCTTCTACTCTATTTGAATATATATTATATTGAAAATCATTATCACTATATTCTTTACAAAAAATTTTCAATAATTCGTCCCACTTCTCTGTATTCATATATCTTTTACTAAAACCTGAACCAATAAAAAGAAATGGTTGATGTCCTGTTTTTTGTATTGTTTTTGTAAATAAATCCTTTAATTCCATATAATACCTCCCTATCCATCTATAACCATAACATCGTCTAATTCAACGAAATCCCATAATTAAAACTAATCATAAATATAAATTCACAAATATTTATACACCCACAAATTCTCTATATTTCTCAAAATATATCATATAATGCAATAAAATTCATCAAACTCTTTTGTTGCTTAATTATCAATCATAAAACAATCTCCTCATATACTTTTTCATTACCATTCCACCTTTTATTCTATCATTATTGTGACCCTCTCTTTTCACAAATTAAAACCATCAACAAACGAGCGAAGACAAGGAAGTATTCCATAAGAAGCCCCTTGGAAGACGTCGGCACTTAATGAGCAGT
>CANRVK010000004.1 GCA_947643285.1 uncultured Eubacteriaceae bacterium | reverse complement strand
CGTTGGTACTTAATGAGCAAACCCGCGAGGAAGCGGGATTTGCGAATTTAGTACCGCTACGTCTGGAACGGAGCGAGAGCGCGGCTTCGTTGGAATACGTCCTCGCCGGAGCGTTCCCCTTTGACTTTCAAGTAAAACAAATAATAAGAAGAAAAACTATATCACGATAAGTTTTTAGGATATTCCTATAGTGGGATTGATTTTTTTACTTTTAAATCATAAGTTATGATATAATAATAATATTTAAAAAGAATATCGTTCTGTTTACAGGAGGAAAACAAATATGGATAATAATATTGTAAATGCAAAAATAATTTCTCCTGACAGTCCATATGACTATGTTTCGGGTATCTGGCAGGAAGAACTAATAAAACAAAAAAATCATATCATTGTACTTTATGCACAAGATGGATATGGGAAAACATCTTATATGGCATATTATTCTAAAAAAATAAGTACAAAGTCATATTGTGCATGGTATCTTTTAGATAGAAGGGATAATCAGTTAGAACAGTTTATGATGTATTTGCTCATGACATTAGAAAAGGCGACGGGAAGGAAATTTAGAAAAGAAAAACAAGAGAATCTGCAAGAAGATTTTTTAGAAGTGATTTATCAGATTTCTTATGAATTAGAGAAATTAGATCGGTCATTATGGATTTTTTTTGATGAAATTCAAAACCTTGTAGGAGAAGAAGTTCTTTATTTTCTGGATAAGTTCATCGAATATACGAAAGATAAAATCTGTTTTTTCTTTGCTGGCACAGAAGACCTGCCCACTTTTTTAATTAAATATTTGAATGGGGAGAAAGAGAATGTTTTATTGACGGAAAAAGAATTGAGAATGAGTCAGGAGCAAATTCGATGTGTACTTGAAAAAAAGGGGATTTTAGATACAGAAAAATTAGTTGCTTTTATTAATCAAAAAACGCAGGTAATAGCACTTCAAGTGTTGAAGGTAGTATTCCTGTTAAAATGCCCGGGGGGGGGTATTTTATACTACTAGAACGAATAAAAAGGGAACAATTCTTATAACAGAAGAAGAACAGATGGAAGGGAAGAAAAAACTTTTTGTGAAATGCTTTGGAGATTTTTATGTAAAGGCGGAAAAACAGTTAGTATGGCGAACAAAGAAGTGTGTGGAACTTTTTGCATATCTGTTTTCAAGGCAGGGAGAAGGCGTAAGCAGTGTAAAAATTACCGATATATTATGGGAGAATAAAACAGCTAATAGTGCAAAAACGTTGTTTTATACGACATTATCTTATTTGCGTAAGGAATTAGAGCAGGCAGGTTTTCCAGATATAATAAAGAAAAAGGGAAACTTATATTATTTAGAGATGGAAGAAATTACTTCAGATTATGAAAAAGTGAATCAGATTATACAAAAGGAGGATAAGACGACAATTAGTAAGGGAGAAATGGAAACATTGGTTTCTCTCTATACAGGAAGATATATGGAAGGAATAGATGGGGACTGGCTTATGGAATATCGGGAAGATATGGAATGTCGCTATTTAAAAAAGATTCGAGAATTTTCTCAAAAGCTGCTGGAAAAACAGCAGTATGAAGATGCTGTTTTTTTGTTAAAAAAGGGAGTTTGTGTAGATAATTATTCTGAATTGACATCAGAATTGCTGATTGCTTGTTATATTAGAATGGGAGAAGAAAAAAAGGCGGCTAAAGAGTATGAAAGAATGAAAGAATTACTGGATACAGAATTTGGTGTCAGAACGAGCAGAAGATTAAATGAAATCTATTTGTCCTTAATAAAAGAAAGAATAGAGAAATAGAAAGGAAGTTTTTATGGAAAGTTGGAAACGGTTTATAAAAGAGGAAAAGGATAAATTTCTTTGCTGTAAAGAATTGAAATTTACAGAAGCATGGGAAAACTTTTTAAGGAAAGAAGAAACATTTTTTTTAGCAGATGAATCTGCATATGAAAGACTTTCTTATCTAGAACATTTATTTTCTCTCGATGAATTTGAACAATGTTATCTGCATTTTCTTCTTTTGCCAGAAATTTGTACAACATTTCAGCTTTTTTATCATTGGTTAGAACCTAAAAATTTCACGATTTCATTTTCTATGGTATGTCGTATCTATCATGCCTTTAGTGGAAACTCTGCTGGATATGCATGGTTAAGCCAAAAAAGAACATTAGTCCGCTTTTTTTTGGAAGAAGAGAGGGGAAATTGGAGGTTAAAAAAACGGATTCTCGATTTTTTATTAAAAGGAGAATGGGAAAATTCTTTATTTTTCAATGATATTTTTTTCTGTTATCCAGAAGAAGAACTTTTACCTTATTATGGAGAGAATATTTTAGAAACAGAGAAGGAATCTATGGAAGAAAAAAAGGGGATCTTCTGTTTGTATGGCAGGGAGGGAACAGGAAAGAAAAGTGCTGTGCGCCATTATGAAAAGAAACAAAAACATATATTGGCGATTCTTTATTTAAAGAATAGGATAGAAGGAGAAAAACCAATAGACCAAGAACTTTTATTTGAATTGATTTTACATCAGGCTGTGGTATGTATCGCTGATTATAAAGAGCAATGGAAAGAGAATGGCTTTTTTTTAAGACTGGTAGAACAGATATTGGAATTGTCAGATTATTTATATCTTCTTTTGGATCAAGAAGATTATCCGAAGCTGCCAGAGCTTTGGATAAAAAAACAAATATTTTTCTTTGACTTTCCTTCCATTAAGGAGGCAGAAATAATCTGGAACGCTGTCATACGAGAATATGGCTTTGAAAATTCAGAAGAAGTAGAAAAAATAACAAAAAGGTTTTTATTTACTCCCAAACAAATAAGGCAGGCAGTAATATGGGCGAGTGAGCAGCCTCAAAAAAAAGATAATTTATTAAAAGGGTGTTTTTTGCAATTAGAACATAATCTGGGGAAAAAAGCGAAAAAGGTAGAATGTTTTTATGAATGGGAGGATTTAATTCTTCCTAAGCAGCAGATCCATCGGTTAAAGGATGCCTGCAATCAAGTGAAGTATCAACATCAGATCTATGAAACATGGGGATTTTATCAAAAAATTTCTTATGGGAGAGGGGTATCCATGTTGTTTTATGGAGTGCCCGGAACAGGAAAAACAATGGCATCTGAGATCATCGCAAAGGAGATTGGATTAGAACTTTATAAAGTAAATCTGCCTTGTATTGTTAGTAAATATATAGGGGAAACGGAAAAAAATCTAAATGAAATTTTTGAAGAAGCAGAAAAATCACAAGGAATACTTTTTTTTGATGAAGCTGATGTATTATTTAGCAAACGTACAGAAGTAAAAGAAGCAAATGATAAGTATAATAATCTGGAAGCTGCTTATTTATTACAGAAGATGGAAGAACATAGAGGAGTTGTAATTCTCGCTACTAATTATCAGCAGAATATAGATGAAGCATTTAAACGAAGAATTAAATTTTGTATTGAATTTCCTCTGCCTGATGCAGAGTATCGGAAAAAAATATGGGAAGCAGGTTTTCCTAAAGAACTTCCATGTGAAAAAGATATTGATCTGGAATTTCTTTCTATGCGTTTTCGACTTTCAGGGAGTAATATTAAAAATTCTATTTTAAATGCGGCGTTTTATGCGGCTTCTGAAGGAAGTGGCGTAGGAATGAGGCATCTTTTAAAGGCAGTGGTGAATGAGTTATCAAAAAGTGGTAAAGTGGTGACGAAGGAAGAATTAGGAGAATATTATTACTATATGGAAGAACTTTATTTTTAGTAAATTAGGTAATTGTGAAAGTCAAAAAGGGGTCGCTACGGCAAGGAAGTATTCCAACGAAGCCGTGCTTTCGCTCCGTTCCAGACGTAATGGTACTAAATTCGCAAATCCCGCTTCTTGCGGGTTTGCTTATTAAGTACCAACGTCTTCCAAGGGGCTTCTTATGGAATACTTCCTTGCCTCCGCTCGTTCGTTGTCTGTTCTACTTTTTGAAAAGTGAATGTTACAATAAGCTATGAAAATCTAAGTGAGGAGATACACAGAAGTAATTCTTACAAAGGTCAGTATGATATAGCGTTCGGAGTTTCGCAATTACCTATTTTATAAATGAGAGAAAGGAAGTAATTTCAATGGAATATCAAGTGTATCAAAAAAATTCCAATGCAAGATTTCGGGAGAGGGAAACTTCTAAGGAGGGAATAAAAGGCTATGTGGAACGGGAGAAAGAGAAAAAAGAACATACCGTTTCTAGAGAAGTGATGCATCTAAAGAGTGGGAAAGGGGAAATAGCTGTTGGTGTTAATCGAAAGGGAGAGGTTACGCTTGTGATTTCTTCGGATAAAGAAGGGGAATTAAAAGAAGACAGAAAAGAAGTACATATGGACACAGCGAAACATCATAAACTAAAAGGAGGACATTTCTATACAAATACGCATAAAGAACAAAAAAGTGCGTTAGTTTATAAAGAAAAAGTGGAGAAACAACCTGCTTTATTGATGAAACGAATGAAACAGGCTTTAAAAGAAAAGGAGAATGAGCCAGCTAAGGAAGTAGTGCCATTTTTTCCACAGACAGAACAGGGAGTGGAAGAGGAAAAAAGGTGGAAGAAAGAGGAACAGTATCTGGAAAAAAATTTAGAAAAGACCAGAGAAAAACTGCAGAAGATGATGAAAAAGCTACAGTTAGAGGAAGAAGGGATACAATTTCTTTTGGTGAAAGAAGAGGAGTTAGAGAAAAAAGAGGGGGAAGGGGAAGAGGATACCAAGAGTTAAAGAAATTATATATTACAAAATTGTTATATTAAGAAAGGAAAAAAGGGTGTTTGGAACATTTTGCCTTTGCTCGTTTGTTGGCTATTCTAGAAAAATTAATGGTAATGTTTCTGTTTAAAAAAGAATTTCTAATTTTTGTGAAGTGATATGTAACTGTTGTTACATTTTATAGTGATGGGATATATTTTCATAGCGTTGCCTATGCTGTAAACTAGCGCTGGAAAGCAACACTTCCAAAAGAAGCCCATTGGAAGACGCTTGCCCGTTAATGAGCAAACCCGCAAGAAGCGGGATTTGCGAATTTAGTGTCCACTACGTCTGGAACGGAGCGAAAGCGCGGCTTCGTTGGAAGTGTTGCTTTCCAGCGCGAACCTTTGTGAACCTTTGTCAATATTTTCTTAAGTCCTTATATCAGGGCAGATTTCCATATAGAAGAACAGAGGCATAAAACACACCATTTTTATATTCAAATTTTACAGAACCACCATTTCTTTCTGCTGTGGCTTTTACAGAGTAAGTCCCTGTGCCATATCCTTTATGTTTGGTAGAAAGAAATCGACCATTTTCTTGTTTTGGCTCATTCAGACAGGTGTTATCTATGGCAAGGACTATCATATGTTCCTGACATTTTCCACACACTCGGATAAAAGGTGCAACGTCTGTTAAGTCTTTACAAGCATCTATGGCATTTTCTAAAAGATTTCCAAGCAGAGCGCATATTTCTGGTTCATGTGTTGGCAAGTGTTCTGGTAGGGGACAGTCTACATCAAAATCAATTTCGTTTTTTCTTGCTTCCTCTGCATAGTAGGTAAAGACTGCGTTGACTGAAAAATTGGCACAGAAGGTTTTTCGGGTATCAGCCGGGAGCATGGTTTCATAATCATTTAGGTATTCTAATAGTTTTTCTATTTCTCCACTGCCTGTATAGGCTCGGATCACTCCAAGATGTTGGCGTAGGTCGTGGCGGGCTGTTTTAGTTTCATCTATATGGCGCAAAAGTTGTGTGTATTGTAATTTCTGTACGGCAAGCAGATGTTCTTGCACAGATGTCTGTTCTGCAAGTATTGCCTGCTGCCGAATTCCGTCTAGTGCGCTCAATAATATCGAATAGACTACAAATACACAGAGAAGCAGCAGCACTCGTGCAAAAAGAAAACGGAAGGAACGTACCTGCTCGGGGATAAAGTTGCCGGTGAAGGTTATCACAATGGCAGTAGTAAAGGCAGGAACAAGCCATGCTATTCTCCAGAACGCTGGTGCATCTGTGCGGAATACTTGTTCTCTTGTGCGAGAGAAAAAGCGCAGCATAAAAGGCGCACTTACGATTAGTGCTGTCAGTACGATCAGAGTACTTCTCCATGAGGAAAAATCCATGTCAGGACTGTAAAAAAGATGTGCTTCCAAAAATGTGGAGAACCCTCGTAAAATCATAACATAGTCCATCACGAATAAATATAAGAACAGAAGTTTGAAGCGGTTGTCCTGAACGCAGAAAAAGTAAATGCCCATATAGACAAGGGCAAATCCAAACTCTGCCGTTCTGCCAGAACCGCCAGACTGTATCATATAACCATATAAGAGGGACTGCCCGATCTGAAGAAGGAAGACGAGGATCAGTATTTTCCATAAAGAAAAACGCAGGCGGTCACGAAATGGATAGTATGCCATCAGATGGGCAGGGATAGCTCTTACAAAAAGGTTGGTAGCAGACAAAAATAAATTCATGTCCAGCCTCCTTTTCGAGAACAGGAAAATAACCATGAAGAAAATGCTTCACGCACCTGCACGGTTCGGCTGCGGCTGAAAGGGAGAGTTTCCCCATCTTTTAATAGTATTTTTCCAGTTTTTACCTGCTCTACATAAGAGAGATTGACAACAAGTCCACGCCCACATACCAAAAATCGTCCAGTATGGGGAAGGCGTGCGTTGAAATCTTGAAAGGAAAGCCTGACACATACTGTCCCAGTGGTCGTATGAATGATCATGTTGTGATTTTGACATTCTCCGTAAAGAATATCATTTAATGCGACGTTTCGAGAAGAAGAATGTCCCCGTCCTTCTGTTTCTAGAAGTGTGAGGAAGGCAGGGGCAGACAGGTATTCTTGAAGCTCTTTCAGACACCAAGAAACCTTTTTTGGACACAAAGGCTTTATCAGATAATCCATTGCATGGACAGCGAATCCATCTAATGCGAAGTCTGGCTCGATTGTAGTGAAAATAATGGGGAGACGCGGCTCAATTCTCCGAACTTTTTCCGCCACGTCAATTCCTGATATGCCGTTTAATAAAATGTCAAGGAAAAGTGCGTCACAGATACCAGCATGATAACTGTTTAAAAATGTTTCTCCATTTTCATAACAGGAAAAATCTACTGCCTGATGGCTAGTGTCACAGTTTTTCTGTATCAGCTCTTTCAGGTTTTCTCGATCTAATTCTAAATCTTCTACAATAATCAAATGCAACTGTACCACCTCAATTCTTTTTCATAAAAAATGTTTGTTCTGTGTTGTATTTCCTAATTCTTGGGAGGTTTGTCCTAACTCAAAAAAACTCACGCCGTACCAACCCCTGTTCACGTCGTTCTTATTGACATTGCTTTTATAAATGATATAGTAAAGCAAAAGCTGCTGGAAACGTCGGCGGGAAGGAGGGAGGCAATAGTATGTGCGGCTCGAACCCGGAGGCAATGGAGAAAGTCCGTGACGGTCTTGCCACAGTCTTGCGAGTAAGGCAGGAATGATTTATGGGTGATAGGGAATCATTCTTGCGCTATGTAGAGAACAACCTCTATTTAGTAATGTTTATCATACAGTATGAGTTGAAAGTGGTACATGACCATCATATATAGCTAATCTGGTTCTGTGACTATGACTATGCGTTTTATACGCTGTAGTATTTAGGCTAACACCTGAGTTCAGCAGGTTGCCAGTCAGCAGAAAATTTAAGCTTATGATCATGTTTGATGTATATTGTATACTTGTCTGACCCGCTGGTGAAAAAAGCTGCTTTTAGTTTAGCACAAAATACACCTTTCCTGCAACTATTGAGTGAGGTAAAAAGAAAAAAATGTGAGATTCTTTTTTCAAAACTTAGGAAGACCAATAAGCGAGTGAGTGAAAGTCAGGAAGGATTCTAAAAGAAGTTCATGGAGTGAAAGTACGGTTTCGCCTAAATCGTTCTTTGGTGTAGAGAGCCTTTCCGTTATAAGCTGAATTGTAACAAAAAATATCGAAAAAAGTATTTTCATCACAAAATTTGGAAATTGTTTGGAGATTGTTAAGGTCGTTATGATAATATTTTAATTGATAGTGAAAAATGTAATTTTGAAAATGGTTTTGTAATAAGAGAAGATAATATATGGAGTATAGAAAGGAGGTATCCAGTTAGCAGACGAAAGAAATTTTGTCAGAGATGCGGGCTGGAAAAGTATGGCAGAATATTTATCACCGGGTGTTTATGTGGAAGAATTTGAATCAGGTGGTAAACCGATGGAAGGTGTGAGCACGAGTACAGCAGGATTTATTGGACTCGCGGAACGTGGACCAGTGGAAGGTTTACCACAGCTTGTAACAAGTTTTGCAGATTTTAAGAGAAAATATGGAAGTTATCTTTCTGAAAATGAGTATGGAGAATATCGTTTCCTTGCATATGCAGTGGAACATTTCTTTATCAATGGTGGTGCTCGCTGTTTTATTTCTCGTGTTGCGCCAAAGGATTCAAAGTGTGCCGTTGGATATGCCCCAACAGAGGACACAGCAGTAATGAAATTGATGGCAAAGAATCCGGGAAAATGGGGGGATAGTATTCGTGCAGTGATTATCCCTTCTAGTAAAGCAAAGACGCAAGTATTAGAAGTAATAGAAGGTGTGGAAGGAAAGCAGTATAAGGTTAAGAACTCTGCTGGTTTTAATCCGGGCGATGTGGTGTCATTTACGAATAAGAAAACAATAGTCTATAACCGTGTTGTGAAAAGTCATGACAATATTTTGGAATTTGAAGAAGAGTTTACAGAAGATATCGTAGATACAGGACTTTTGCCAGTAAAGACATTGACTACTTGTGAATTTAATATGGAAGTAAAGTTTGATGATCAAGTTGAGTTGTTTGAGAATGTATCATTTAATATTGAGGCTTCTAATTTTATTACAAAAAAGACAGCGAAATCTGATTTAATTGTAGTGGAATATATGGGAACATCTTCTGAAACCATTCTTTCTCCATTTGCGGAAATATGCGGTGATGCAGAAGAAGCTTTGTTTACAGTTTCTTTACTTCATGGATCGAATGGTTCTGTAGCGAATATTTCAGCAGCAGATTATATAGGAGAAGATAATGGAGCAGGAAAGCGTTCTGGTATTCAATCTTTTCTGGATAATGATATGGTATCGATTATGGCAGTGCCGGGAGTCACTGATCCGAATGTGCAGTTGACGTTGGTGGCACATTGTGAAGGGCTTGGAAGCCGTTTCGCTGTATTAGATATGCCAAAAGATGCGAAGAAAATTGATGATATTATTACACATAGAGATATTTTTGATTCAGAATATGCGGCTTTGTATCATCCTTGGTTAGAGGTATTTGATCCATTGGATAAAAAGAATCTTGCGATTCCGCCTTCTGGATCAGTGGTTGGTATTTATGCAAGAAGTGATAATACAAGAGGAGTACATAAAGCTCCGGCAAATGAAACAGTACGCGCTTGTGTCGGATTGGACTGTCAATTTAATAAGGGAGAGCAGGATATTTTGAATCCAAAGGGCGTCAATCTGATTCGTTCTTTCCCGGGTATGGGAATTCGAGTATGGGGCGCAAGAACAGCGAGCAGTAACGCTAGTTGGAAGTATGTCAATGTGAGAAGATTATTTATTTTTATTGAAGAGTCGATTAAGGCAAATACAAATTGGGCTGTATTTGAGCCAAATGATGAAGTGCTTTGGGTTAGGGTGAAGAGAACGATTGATGTATTTTTAACTGGTTTATGGAGAAATGGGTATCTGGCAGGAAGTGCGACCAGTGAAGCATTTTTTGTAAATATAGGTAGGGAAACGATGAGTCAAGATGATATTGATAACGGAAGATTGGTGTGTGTAATTGGTGTCGCACCTGTAAAACCGGCTGAATTCGTTATCTTTAGAATTTCCCAGAAGACAAGTGATTCGGCAGAATAGGAAGGAGAGAGGTGTTAAACAATGGCTGGTTATCCACATGGAAAATTTCGATATAAAGTTGAAATTGATGGTTTAGAAGCAGGAGGATTTTCTGAAGTTTCTGGATTTGATGCATCGATAGATGTTATTGAATACAGGGAGGGGGATATGGTACAGACTCCTATGAAACTTCCGGGACTTAAGAAATATGGAAATATTACATTAAAACAGGGTGTTGCGGACAGTGATGTATTGTATCAATGGATGGTGCTTGGAATTGAGGGTGAGGTAGATCGTAAGACGATTACGATTACTTTGATTAATAGTGCAGGAGATGATGCCGCATCTTGGCAGGTAATTAATGCATGGCCTACAAAGTATACAGCACCTGATTTTAATGCAACCTCATCAGAAGTGGCAATTGAATCCTTAGAAATTGCACATGAAGGAATGACACGGGTATCTTAATCCGGTTAGGTGAATCCTAAGTGACTGCGTAATCGGGAGAAGAAGGTAGCAGGATACGTTATCTTCTTCTCTTTTTTCAAAGAGGATATTATTGGGTTATTTATTGGGAAGGTGGAAAGAGGGGGACGCGGAGGCAAGGTAGTATTCCACCGAAGCCGCGCTCTCGCTCCGTTCCAGACGTAGCAGTACTAAATTCGCCGTTTCGCTTCCCCAGAAACCGCTCATTAAGTGCTGACGTCTTCCAAGGGGTTTCTTATGGAATACTGCCTTGCCTCCGCTAGTAGTTGGCTGTTCTACTTTTTGAAAAGCGAATGTTATGATAACTTATGAGATTGAAGGGAGGAGATATTTAGAAAGGTCAGTATCTATAGGATTTTTAGGGTTTGGCGATGATTTAGGGATTTAGGAGTATGTGAGGAGGAAAATAAGATGGGTTTTCAGACCGAGTTTACATTTGTACTTCCAAGGGGATATATGGACGAGTATGGGGAACTGCATAGAGAAGGTGTGATGCGTTTGGCGAATGCAGCAGATGAGATTCTTCCGTTAAAAGATCCGAGAGTACAACAGAATCCGGGATATCTTACGATTATTTTGCTGGCTAGAGTGGTGACAAAATTGGGGGCGCTTCCGGCTGTGGATACCAAGACGATTGAAAAGCTGTTTACTATGGATCTCGCATATTTACAGGATTTTTATCAGCGGATCAACACTATGGAGATGCCAAAGTATAGAGGTGTTTGTCCGCATTGCGGTAAGGAAATTGAGATTCCTGTAAATTTTATGGAAGCCGGGTGATGCAGTTATATCCGGCAGATAAAATTTATGAGGAAGTGGCTTTTATTGGGTATTATATGCACTGGGGGCATGATGAGGTTTTATCGATGTCACATATGGAGCGGATTCGGTGGTGTAAAGAGATATCAAAGATTAATCGTAAATTAAATGATGAACCGAAAAATGTATTTGATATTTAGAATTTAGAAAATAGAAAGATTTTGCTCGGGAAGGGATAAAGAGATGGCAGTGTATGATGATTTGGTTATGAATAACCGTTTTTTGGTTTATATCAATATGAATAAATTGTCTTTTGCGAAGGTGAGTGGAATCGGAGCGGAGATGGCAAAAGAGATTTATGCAGAAGGAGGAGAAAATCATGCTCCTCATGTATTGACGACTCCCAAAGAACAACTGCGGACACTGCGGTTTGAACGAGGATTACAGTTAAATAGCAAGATATCGGATAAAATGAAGCCGGGAATGTTTATTCCCTATATTGAGATAATTGTAAAAGATTCTAAGGGGAAAAGACCTCTTTATGAATATTGTGTAGTGGGAGCATATGTTACAAAATGGGAAGTCAGCACATTAGATGCAGCAGAAGGAAATGTGATGATTGAAACTTTTGAAGTAGAACATATTGGGATAGAGAAGGTTTGTTTAGGATAGAAAAGTGCCAAAAGTGGTGGGTGAAAGATGATGGGATTAAATCAGAATAGAAAAGATCGAATGTCGATGACAGGAAATTTTTTTGCGGAGTCGATTATAAAAAAATATAAAAAGACAGGGGAGTATGCATACCAAGGTATTTCTTTGGTTTTTTTAGAAACAGATAAAGAAAAAGAAGATGCTCCGGTAAAATCAGAGGTTTCCATTCTTTATCATCTACTGCTTCAAGAGATTTATTATCGATATCATAATCAGATGGTGATTAATCGAAATGAGATATTAACGGGAATTGAACGGGCGATAGAACAACATTTCGATTTGGCGAAGAAGAAAGAACCACAAGGATTTCGGGAAGTGTATTCTTTATATCAGGAAATGAAAAATATTACGAAGGAAGAAAATTTACAGAGGATAGAGAAACAGATTCGGGAAAGAATTGGAATAACCATAGAGAAAATAGATGGTGTGAGTGAAAATGTAGAGAGAATACAGCCGATGATTGAAATAGGGCAAGACAGTGGGGAAATACAGACACAAGTAGTACATAAGTTTGGAATACAGGAAACAAATTCAAGAGAGATAGAAAAAAGACAACAGGATATGTTATCGAATCAGATTCAGATGGTTTCAGAGAATCAGATAGCGCAGGTTGTTTTGCCTATGCAATCAAAAATTTCAGCACTTTATGGAATACAAGAGAAATTTTTTTATCAGATAGAGAGGGCAAAAGAGATAACAAATTTGACAGGACAAGAGTATGAATTGCAACAACAGGTTTTATTATCTCTTGTTCAGACAGCTACAGAGGAAGAGCAACAGACACTTTATCAGTATTTTGACCAAAATCATTTTGTTTATATAGATACGAATCAGATAAATAAAAATCAGTCGAATAAAGAAGTGATACAAACATATGAAACAGCAGAGTTATTGCAGATTGTGCGTGATATGGATACAGAATATATTCGAGTGCTTGCAGAGAAATGGAAAAAAGAAATTGAAACAAAAAAGGAAAATTCTACAGATAATGTATTAAATATAGAGAGTATAACAGGAAAAACAGAAGGAATAAATGAAATATCATATGTTGTAACAGAGAAACAGAAGGAAATTGAAAAAGAGAAAAGGGAAGTTAAGGATAAAAGAGAAGTTACAGTTAAAAAAGAAGTTATAGTTAAAAGGGAAGAAGACAGGATAGATAGAGCGTTAGAAACAGAAAATCGAATAAGAAAAAAGGAGATGACGGAAAAAGAGGCATATTTTATATCAGAAAGTCAGGGGGAAAGAACAGAACCTATATTGATGGAACATTCTGATATAGTAGAACAGAGTTTGCTTTATCTGGAGTGGAAATTAAGGGAGATATTTGGAAAGGAAAATTATGAAACGATAAAACAGGAATATCTGAAAAGTTTGTCTTTGGTATTAGAGTATGAAACAGAAGATAGGAGAGAAAGGGAGAGGATAGAAGATAGAAAAGAGGTTCTTATAGAAGAGAAGAAACAAGAGAGAAATTTAGAACAGGAAAAAGTTTGGCAAATTACACAAAATATGGGGATTGATTCGGAGAAGGAAATAGAGAAGGCGGTTCTTTTTTCTATCATTTCAACAAAAAGTAGGTTAGAATTATCGGAATCATTATCAGAAGACTTTTTTTTAAAAAATAGATTAGAAGAAACCATAAGAAATATGAATGAAAACCAAATAAGAAATTTGGTAGAAAAGTGGAAAACGGAAACGGATATCATACAGAATATAAAAGAAAAGAGTGAGAAAGGGAAGATAGAGGAAAAGAAGATACGAGATGGAGAATCAGAAGAAGGTCAAGCTGGGCTGATAAAACAGCCTTTAACAGAAATACAGAGAATAAAGAGAAACCTTTTGAATGTAGTAGAGGAAGGAAAATCAGAAGATATAGTTTTTCTTTATGAATATTTAACGGAGCGGAATCTGATCCATAGATATTTACCTGAAAAGGAGGAAGTCAGAGAAAATCAGGAAATTAGAGATAGACAAGAAAAGGTAATACAGATAGAAGAACAACGTCAAATAGACAGAATATATAAGGCAGAAAGAACAGATTTTGAGAAAGATAACATAGAGAGGTCAGAAGAAGAGAAAAGTTTGATTCAAAAACGTAGGGAGATAGAAGATTTTTTGAATCATCTAAAAGAGGATACAGAAGAGGAATTGCTGGTGCTTTGGCAGGAGAATAGAAAGAGATTATCTTTTTATACAGATAAGAATAAGGCGGAAATAGAAGAAAGAAGAAAGAAATCAGATTCTATAGTAGAAAGAAAAGAGATAAGAAAAGAAATTTTTCATGGATTGGAACAAAAGGTACAATCTATAGAAAAGACGAATCATTTATTTCTGAATACAGAAAAGATCCGAGCGATAAAGGAATATCTTTTAACAAGTGTAGAAACGGGGGAATCTGAGGTAATAGATAGTCTTTATGAGTATTTAACAGAACGAAAGTTAATTTATAGAAAACAGGCTGATAGGGAAGAAAAGCAGAAAGAAGTGAAACATTATTTAAAAGAATTTCAGCAGGGAGAAAATTTCCGAGAAGAGCTGTTGATGTCATATTGGAATGTCCATCTTAATGCTATTTATTCTAGAAAGGTTCAAAAAGAGAAGGAACGGTTAGAGCAGATAGAGGAAGAGAGAACTCGATTGGAGAGAGGGCAGGAAGAAGTTCAGAAGAGGTCGGAGGAAATTCAGTTAGAGAGGACGCGACTAGAATCAGAGAAGATAGAGGAAGAGAGGGAACGATTAGAGAGAAGGCAGGAAGAATGGGAAGAAGCTCAGAAGGAGAAGATGCGGTCGGAGAAAGTTCCATCAGAAAATATACAGAGAGAAACAGAGATAGCACAAGAACAGGTACAACAGAGAGAAAAAGAAAGTAATTTCGCATCGGTATCTAGAGATATACGTATCTATAAAGAAAGGGAGCAGCGATTCACGGTACAGGAGAAAATGCCATATGTGTTGATTTTGGAGCGCTATCAGCAAGAATTACAGCGGTTAGGAATGAATGGGGAGGACGGGGAACAAAATCAGCAGAGAAAGCGAATGGGTATATTTTTGAGGATTTTAGAAGAAAGCAGTTTAGAGGAAAGTAACAGCTTATATCAATATATGGAACAAAATCATCTTTTGTACTATGAGAAAAATAAAGTTTATGAGAAAAATAAAATTTTGGAACAGGCAAAAATAGAGAAAGCAGAAGCAGAAATAGAGATAAAGAAGACGGAACGAGAACAAACGCTAAAAGAAGGGAAGGAAATAGAAGAATCTTTGAAAAAAGAAATCCTTACGGAGTGGATTCGGTCTGCGACGGAGGAAACATTTTATAAACTGCAGGAGAAATTTATAGAAGAGTATGAGAAACAGCAGATGAGTTTTCTGGGACAGGTTTCCTTGGAGAATTTAGAACAGCAGAAGGGCAGTCATATAGCTTCTGTGATTACAAAATATTTTGAATCATTACAGACAATATTGGTGCAGAAAGAGAAAGGTTCTATATTGGAACGGCAAAAGCAGCTTCTTGTAAAGACCATATTAGAAGGAAGTAAAGAGGAAGAACAAAATCTATATGATTATTTGACAGAGAATCATTTTATCTATCGAAAAGAAGAAAACAAACAGCAGGCAGAATCAGAGGAAGAACGAATTTCTTTGGAGAAAAAAAGGATTTTGACAGAACAGATAAAACAATTCGATACAAAAGAATTAAATAAACTATTAGAGCAGGTTCTTGTGTATCAAAAAGAACAGAGAGAAATGACAGAAGGAAAAGAGGAAAGTTCTTTTCTAAAAAATAAAACGATAATAGAACAAAATAAATTGATATATTCTGGGAGAAATATTCGGATTGCAGGGGAAAAGAATATACTGATAGAACATAAATTATCTGAGAGCGGAAGAAAGTATCTCGCGAAAGAAAATATATCCATTTTAGCGAATAAAAAAGTGATAGAAAATAGAACTGAGGGGAATATGACATCTTATCTGCTGCCTTATCAAGAAGTGAGTCTGCTATTCAAAAAAGAGCAGAATCCGCCAGAAGAAGCGAAAGAACAAGTAAAAAAAGTGAAGGAAGTGATTCAACATGATATTACAAAGACAACAAAGGCAGTAGAAAAACAGATAAACTGGGAAGCAGAGAATACCAAGAAGGAAATGGAAAAACAACAGAAAGAGCTTCTTTTTATAAAGACAGAATTAAAACAGCAGCAGGAAAAGATAGAAGAAATGGAAAGAAATCAATTAAAAGAGATAAATTCAGAGAAGATTTATCAGACCGTGATGAAAAAAATGGAAGCACAACTCAGATTGGAACGTCTGAAACGTGGATTAAACTAATAAGGAGGCGGAAAGATGGGATTTGTAAAAGCACAGCTTTTGGTGGAATCAGGAGTGCCGATTATCGTACAGTTCAATCCAAAAGAATATAATGTGACAAATGGTGTGAAATATGCAGAGAAATCCATACCCGGTCAGGAGAGTCCGATTCTTCAGTTTGTGGCTGGGGAAACTCCTACTTTAAATATGACGCTGTTATTTGATACTTATATACCGCCGAGTATAGATATTCCCATCGAGATGGGAATCGATGTCAGCTTATTGACCAGAAGGGTGGTTAAGCTGACACATATAAAGGGAACACTTCATAGACCGCCGATCGTCACTTTTATCTGGGGCAGTATTGTGTTTCAAGGGGTTGTCACAAATGTAAGACAACAGTTTACGATGTTTTTATCAACAGGGATTCCGGTCAGAGCGAAATTAGAGGTGACATTTAAGTCCGTGAATCAAGATGAACTTTTGAGGTTTCTCTCTCCATTAGAATCACCTGACCGCACGAAGTATCGCACGGTAAAAGAAGGAGATCAGCTTTGGAATTTCGCACAAGAGGAATATGGTTCGCCTGAGATGTGGAGGTTGATAGCAAAGGCAAATCACATTATGAATCCATTGGATATCTATCCGGGACAGGTGATTAAGCTGCCAGCAATAGAAGCTTGAAAAGAGGTGAGAACGTGGCGGATTTGATGTCAGATAGTACAAATTATGATTTGTTGGTGAAAAAATATGGAAATTTTATGGTGCCGTCTATAAAAATCAATATCAATGGAGTGGATATTATGAATACTCTAAAGGCTTCTGTAAGTCAGGTTCGCGTGGATCTTTCTCTGAAAGAAGCGAGCAGCGCCAGTTTTACCATTGAAAATGCTTATCAGCTCGCGACACGTTCTTTTTTGGCAAAGATAAAGGCAGTGTTAATGTTAGGTTCTGTTGTTAGTGTAGAATTTGGTTATGGTTCTTCTAGAACTATGGTATTTAAAGGATTTATTTCAGAGATTACCACAGAATATAATGATGCTCCCAGCATACAAGTGACGGCATTAGATGCAGTAAGACTTTTGATGATGAATCGCAAACAAAATCAGCGCTATGAAGAAAAGACCTATGCAGCAATTGTGAAAAGTGTAATGCAGAAGTATATCAATCTTTGCAGTAATTTCAGCAATGTAGAAACCAGTGCTGACAATTTAGAAGGCGTGACACAAAATGAATCAGATTTTGATTTTTTGCAGGAACTTGCTGCCAAGGCGAATAAAGAGTTTTTTCTTTTTGCAGGTGATGTTTATTTTCGGACACCACAAAAGAAAGAAAAGGAAATTATGACATTAGAATGGGAGAAAAGCCTGATCTCCTTTCAATTAAGAGAAAGCTATTGCAATGAAAAGATTATTGCACAAGGGTTAGATGCAAAACGGCAGGTGAAGGTAGAAGCGACAGAAACCGTAAAATCAGAAAATTCTTTTCCAATTCTTTTGACACCGCTTGATGTGGTAAGCCAACATGCAGATATCGTGGAACAGGAAAAGATTCAGAAAAAGGCAAAGGCTCTAAAACGAGAAAAAGAAAATAGTTTGAAGTCGGGTTCTGGAAGCTGTATCGGGCTGCCGGAATTAGTGCCGGGCAGATTTGTCTATATCAGTGGAATTAACGGAGTGGGAAAAGAAAAAATTTATTTAAAAAGTGTACAACATTCCTTTGGAGAAAGCGGTTTCACTACAAATTTTACAATAGGAGGATAAACAGAATGTCTGAATTGTTTACGATGTTATTTGAAAAAGACCAACAGGAAAAACGCCTTCAGAATGTCTGTCCGGGAGTGATGCTAGGGAAAGTGAAAAAGAACTGGGATTCGGAACATGAGGGAATGGTTCTGGTAGAATTTTTTCTAGGGGAAGAGGGAAAATCGACATCTAACTGGATTCCCGTTATGCAGCCCTATGCAAACAATTCTTGTGGCTTCTATTTTCTTCCAGAAGTAAATTCTGTGGTAGTGGTAGGCTTTTTACTTGGAAATCTGGACAGTCCGATTGTGCTCGGCTGTATTTGGGATAAAGTGAATCAATTGCCAGAGAATATGGCAAATGACAAAAATTCGATCAAAAGTATTCTGACAAAGGGCGGACATAAACTGGAATTTAATGAAACCGAGAATGAAGAAAAGATTGAGATCACAACAGCGGGCGGAATGTGTATTTCCCTAGAGGATAAAGATCAGATTCTCACGATGAAAGATAAAGAGGGGGAAAATCTCTGTACCATGAATGGAAAAGATGGAAGTATTACAGTAGAAGCAAAGAAAAAGATTGTATTAAAAGCAGATGGAAAAGAAATGCTCACTCTAGATGGAACAGGGAAAAAGGCATCTTTAGAAGCTGATACGATAGAAATTTCTGCAGGACAAGCTTTAACGTTAAAAGGACAGAGTACCAAACTAGAGGGGAATATGGTGGAAATGAAGTCACAGGGGGCTTTTAAAGTGGAGTCAAGTGCTATGTTGGAACTAAAGGGAAGTATGACAAAGATTAACTAAATAGACGATTGCGAAAGTCAAAAGGGAACGCTACGGCAAGGACGTATTCCACCGAAGCCGCGCTCTCGCTCCGTTCCAGACGTAGTGGTACTAAATTCTCGGCGCGTCACCGCACCGCTCATTAAGTACCAACGTCTTCCAAGGGGCTTCTTTTGGAATACGTCCTTACCTTCGCTGTTGATTTGCTATTCTACTTTTTAAAAAGTGGCACTTGCGATAATCTTGAAATTTTCGTGAGGAAATACAGGAAATAGATATTCATAAAAATCAGTATTTCTACGGTATTTGGAGTTTCGCAATTGCCTAATTAACTAAATAATAGGGAGGAAAGAAAGATGGACGAAAAGCTGGTAAAAGATTTTCTGGGTGTGGGCTGGAAATTTCCAGTACAGATTGATGAAGCGACAGGATATGTGAAAACGTCCTCTTATGAAGAAGATATCAAAGAAGCAGTCCGCATTATTTTGATGACAAGAAAAGGAGAGCGAATGATGCGCCCAGAATTTGGCTGTGGAATACAAGAATATACATTTGAAACCATAGAACCATCTATTTTATTGCAGATGCAGATGGAAATACAAAATGCATTAGTGATATGGGAACCTAGAATTACGGAGATAGAGGTACAAGTGGAAGCAGATGCACAAGCGGAGGGAAGGCTGAATATTTTTATCAGCTATATGGTACGTGCTACCAATAATCCCTATAATCTGGTCTATCCCTATTATATGAACGAAGGTTTTAGAGAAGGTTAAAAAATTTTTGAAAAACAAGAAGAGAAAAAAGAAACGGAGGGATTTATGTGAAGCGGGTTTCGGAATTTGACAGTCGAACCAAAGAAGAATTGGTAGAAGAGATAAAGAGAAAAGCAGCAGCTTATACACCAGAATGGCGTTTTAATGAAGAACGGCCAGATGTCGGAGCTTCCCTTGCGTTGATTTATGCAGATATGATGGCAGATACGATTCAGCATTTTAATCAGATTGAAAAGAAAAATTGTATGGAATTTTTTAAGAAAATCGGAACAAGGCTAAAATCTTCTGTACCGGCAGAGGGATATATCACATTTCAGCTCATCAATCAGGAAGTAAAGGGTTGTGAAGTGCCAACGAAAACACGGCTGATAGGAGAAGCAGAGAATGGAGAAAATACTACATTTGAAACCATAGAAGATGTCTATGTAACCCCTTCTTCTCTTCGAGATATTTATTTAAGCGTTCCCACAGAGGATAAGATTTCTTTGTTATATGAAAAGACAGAAGAAACCCCTTTTCCCGGTGGCTTTTTTGTATTTGATCAGAAAAAGGAAAATCTGCAGAAACATTGTTTCTCTTTTTGTCATAAATCCGTTTTTCATATTCATGGAGCAGCATGGATTACCATAGATTTTCAGGAAAGCAGATCGGGAAGCCAAAAAGATCCGTTGCCGATAGAAACTTTTTTAAAACAAGAAAAAATCCGTTTTTCTTATTATAGTGAGAAAGGATATCAAAACTTTGAAAAACAGAAAGTAAAAGATGGATATCTGATGCTCTATAAGGGAAAGGATCAGCCGCCATTTGCTCTATTAGAAATAAAAGAGAAAGAATTTAGCAGCTACTTTATTCGGGCTGAGGTTTTTGACGGGCGAGGATTCGGAACATATAAAATAGATACACTCGCTATCCGCTCCAAAGGAGAAGCCGTTCCAGAACTGATTTATTCGCAGGGGACAGAGCAAATTGTAAGAGAATTTCTGCCTTTTGGAGAAAGACCGATTCCTTATGAGGAGTGTTATATTGCTTCCGAAGAAGTGCTCGGAAAAAAAGGCGCTTTTATCCATATGGATTTTGATATGGATTTTATCAGCGTGCCATTGGAAAGCGGAGGAGAGGAAGGAGCTGCGATTGATTGGAAGATGATCATGAAGCGCTCTGCGATAAAGGTGGATAAGGAGTATGACATCAGTGTAGGAGAAGTGGTGTGGGAATATTATAATGGAGAAGGATTCAAACGGTTATTTCTGAATAAACAATATACCGATTTATTTTCTATCAAAGAAGGAGTGAAAAGACGGTGTATTTCTGTTAATTTTATCTGTCCGGCTGATATAGAACCGTTTCTTGTCAACTCTAAAATTACTTATTGTATTCGGATACGAGTTTTAAAAATGAATAATTTTTATAAAATGAAAGGAAATTATATTGCACCGAGAATCAGTTTTCTGAAGCTGCGTTATGAGTATAACCGAAACGATATCATACCAGACTGCCTGATATTAGAAAATAATTTGGAACAAGAGATCTATGGGAAAGAACAGCTTAAGGATAAGAGAGGGATTTCTTTTGTGAACTGTCGGGAAGAACGTCAAATGGTGATGTATGCAGGGTTTGACCTTCCATTAGAAAAAGGACCACTTAGAATTTTATTTTCTATGGGAGAGACGATGACAGAAAAACTTCCCAATCTAGGCTATGAATATTATAGTAATGGACATTGGAGAAACTTAAATATCGTAGATGAAACGAAACACTTAAAAAAAACAGGTTTGCTCACTTTAATGGAACAAGAAAATTTCACAAAGAAAAGATTGTTTGGAAAAGAACGTTACTGGATAAGAATTTTAGATTATGAAAAGCTCTATCAAAAAGAGGCGAACAGAGGGAATCTGCCTTATATAGAGGGAATTTATCTCAACTCTACTTCTATTAAAGGGATTGAAACTGTAGAGAATGAATATTTTTATGTGCGACCGAATCAGGAAAATCTGGTCTGTCATCTCAACCATCAGCAGATCTATCAATTAGAGGTTTGGGCAAATGAGAAAAAACGCCTGAATGGAAGAGAACTTTCTGAATTAAAAAAACAAGGCAGAGTGCGTGAAGTCTTAAATGAGAGCGGAACAGTACAAGAAATCTGGGTTTTATGGGAAGAAGTGGAACAGTTTCATATCGATGGAACATTAGAGAGAAGATATATTCTGGATAGAATTAAAGGAACAGTTTCGTTTCCAGATGGAAGAAATGGTCTGATTCCGCCAGATGGAACAGAAGCGACCATCCAGATTCAGTATAGCATCACAGAAGCGGAAAAGGGAAATCTTTCAGAAGGAAAGATCACGATGTTAGAATCGGATATTGGTTTTATCAGTGAGGTATCTAATTATGAAGCGACAACAGGAGGGCTGAAACAGGAAACGATTGACGAAGCAATAAAACGCCGTGCGGCATCACTTCGACATAGAGATCGGGCTGTGACAGCAAAAGATTATGAAGATCTGGCAAAGGAAGCTACCAGAAATATTATTCGCGCCAAATGCTTTTCTAATTATAATGCAGAAGGGAAAAAGCAGTATGGAGCTGTGACATTAGTACTTCTTCAAAGAGATTTTGAAAAAGGAAGAAAGTATTTTGATGGAATCCGAGAGCAGGTCATGAATTACTTAAAACCCAGAATGAACAGTGAATTGTATGAGAAAAATATATTTCAAATTATTGAACCAAAGTTTATTGAATTAAATGTAACAGTGAGCATGGAAGTGTCAGAATATAGTCAGGTATTTGATGTGAGAAGAGAAGCAGAAAAACGGTTAAAGGAATTTTTAAATCCTGCTAATTTTGAAATCGGTGTTTTGCCGAGTGAGATGCAGATTTTAAATTTACTGCAAGAGATTACAGGGGTTAGAACTGTGAAAAATATTCGCTTAAGTGCGCATCAGTTGAATCGAAATAAAGTCATAGATATTGATTTAAACCGGACAGAGAAAATTCACTATATGTTAGCGACGAGTGGAGTTCATCAGATTCTGATTCAGGTAGAAAACTAGAAAAGAAACATACAGAGAGCAGAAAAGAGGGAAAAAGTCGATGTTTGGACAACTGAAATTAGATGACGAAACTTTTGATGAAATCTTTGAATATCACAAAAGGAAAATTCCACAGATTGATAGAAAATGGACTGATTTTAATGAACATGATCCGGGAATTACTTTTTTAGAACTGCTTTCTTGGATGAAAGAACTGCAGCAGTTTCATCTCGATCAGATTGGATCAGAAAATTATAAAATGTTTTTAAAGCTGATTGGCATGAAACAGAGAAGAAAGAAAGCCGTTCAGACATTTGCTATATTATATGAGATTGAAAAGGAGTTTTTTCTTCCTAAAAACAGCAGAATCTATGCAGGCGATATTGTATTTGAAACAACAGAAGAACGTTGTTTTTCACCAAACCGTCTGTTATCCCTTTCTTGTGATCTGAAAAAGAAACAGGGAAAGGTGATCCTTCGATTCGCACATCCGTTTCCAGAAGAAAAGTATCACAGACTATATTTTAAACTCTCAGAACCCAAAGAGGGAAAAAGGCAGCCCATAAAAGAAGATTTTTTCCCTTTGATTCAGTGGAGATTAGAAGCGATCCGAGATGGAAAAAAAATCCCCTGCCGGATTCTGAAAGATGAAACATATGGACTGCTCTACAGTGGGGAAGTTCAGTTTGTCTTAGAAGAAGAGAAGGGGCAAAAGGAACACACAGAGTTACAAAATGAAAATGAGATGTTGCTTTGTTTTGTGATCGAGAGTGGAGAATACGATATTCTGCCATCGATTCAGGCGGTGGAGTGGAATAGTATTATGGTACAGCAGACAGAAACTCGTTCGACTTATGAAGAAGTTTCTGTTTTAGAAGATAAAAAGACAGTATTTTTAAACAGCAGAATGGCAAGACAGGGGAAATTGGAATTTTATAAAGAAAAGGCAGGCATTTGGTATCCAATAGAGATAGAAAAAAAGAGTATTCTGCCTGATAAAGTGAAAATTCAGTTAAAAGAAGAAGTAAAAGAATCGGAAACGCTATATGCTGTGACGTATGAAGTAGACTTTGAAGCAGAACGAAACTATGAAATGGATGGATTCCCGTTTCAGCAGATCCGATTGGAACATACAGAGTTATTACAGGATCAAATAGAAATCATGGTCACATGTCCCTTTCAGGAAAATGGATTTGAACGGTATCAAAGAGTAGAGAACTTTTATCATTCTGGACCAGAAGATCGTCATTTTGTATTTGATGAGGAGCAGGGCTGCTTATATTTTGGAGATTGTGAAAGAGGTCTAGCGCCGAAAGGCGAATTAAAAATCATTCGTTTTATCTCTTCTAGAGGATTAAAGGGGAATATTAAAGAGCAGCAGTTAAAATTTTTTGAGGACGGAACGATTCCAGCAAAAGTGACGAACTATGAAAATACTTCCAGCGGAGCAGATAAAGAAACGATAGAAGAATGTTTTTGGCGTTTTATGAGGGAAAGTACACACACACACAGAGCCGTTACCATGGAAGATTATGAAACTTTGGTAAGGCAGACACCGGGACTTTTGATACATAAAGTAAAAGCCACCACTTCTTTTTTGACTAAGAGCTGGGAAAATCAGACAGCAGATAATACGGTTTATATTGTGGTAAAGCCTTATTCAGAAGAAACTATGCCAAAATTAAGCAGCGGATATGAACGAAATATTCGAGCAATGTTAGAGAAGAAAAGAATGTTAGGCACTAGAATACAGATTTTATCACCAGAATATGTAGGAATTTATCTCTTCGCTGAAATTATATGTAAGGCACATTATAGAAATGCAAAAGAACAAATTGAAAAAGCTGTTAGAACTTATTTCTCAGAAGAATTATTGGAATTTGGAAAGCCTTTGATCTATGGAAAAATGTATGGATTAATAGAATCCCTTGCATGTGTGGAACATATGATAAATCTCTCGATTCATGCACAGGGAAAAGGGGTTTTACGCAATCCCAATGGGGATTATCAGATGCCAGTCAATGCATTGATTTATTTGGAAAGTATGGATTTTAATATCACTTTGTCTAAATAGGGGTGAAAAAATGAAAAAAGCTCAAAAATATTTTATGTTTAATAAAAAAATGGATTTTCAAACAGGTGTGTTAGAGAATCTGATGCTTTCAGAAAAAGGGCTTACGATAGGGCAAAATGCGACAGGAAGTTTTTATTCCCCTTTGTTAGACAGCAGAGAGAAAAAGACCCTTTGGCACAGTATGGAATTAGAAATAGAAAAAATTTCAAATACAACAGAAGTTGAGATTTTGATCTATGCGTCAGAAGAAAAAGAGTGCTATCAAGACGGCATACTCTGTTCTATAGAAGAAATCATAAAAAGCCATAAAATAACTGCCTTAGAAAAAGCAGAAAGATTTCAAGCATTTTTGAAAAAAAGGGGAAGAGGAGAAGAGATACTTTTACATGGAATTGAAGCGCGTTTTTTATGGTTTGAGCTGCGGTTTACCGGATTAGGTGAGATTTTGATAAAAAAGATAAAAATAATTTTTCCAAAAGAAAGCTGGGCAGAGTATTTGCCAGATATCTATCAGCAGGATTTAAAAAGTTATTCTTTTGTAGAGCGTTATTTAGGGATTTTTCAATCTATCTATGAAAAGATGACAAAAGAAATCCGGCAGATTTCCCGTCATTTTGATCCCGATGTGGCGGAAAATGAATATCTTTCTTGTCTAGTGAACTGGGTTGGTCTACAAGATAGCTTTTTATGGGAAATACCCAAACTTCGCTATTTGATAGGACATGCAGCAGAACTTTACAGAAAAAGAGGTACAGTGAGTTATCTCATGGATATTTTAGAAATTTATCTGGGAAACCGTCCTTATATTGTGGAATATCATCAAGTTTTGCCATTTATGACAACACAAAAGAAAGAAGAACTGTTAAAACGACTATATGGAGAGAATAATTATATTTTTACCGTCATTATTGATGCAAAAGCAAAAATAAATAGGAAGGATATTCCAATGATTGATAGGATTGTGGAGAATGAAAAGCCAGCCCATATGGAAAGTAATCTTGTGATATTAGAGCCATATATTTTTTTAGGATGGCATTCTTATCTTGGAATGAACAGTGTACTCTCTGATTTCCATTCGATGGTATTAGATGGTCAGGCGTCCATTCCGTTTACTAAATTGCAGGAAGAACGCAGGGAATAAGAGGAAAGGTACAGGTGGAATCATTGAAGAATCTGAAATATTTTAATTTTGAGAGAAACAAGTATTTTTATGGAAAACTTTTAAACGTAGAAGATTTTGAAACAGAACAGCGTTATATGAATGATAAACGACGTCTCATCAATCGTCTAGTACATGGTATGGGCGTGGTATGTGGAATGAATGTGATCCGTGTAGACGAAGCCACGATATCGATTGAAATGGGGCTGGCGCTGGATTTTGCAGGAAGAGAAATTGTAATAGAAAAGCCAGTATTAAAAAAATTATCTACTATCGATGGATTTTTAAATTACAGTGAAGAAGACGAAGCGAATAATAATCTTTATCTCTATGTGGAATATCAGGAGATAGAGAAAGAACCCGTACATAGTATTGCAGCCAGAGGAGAAGCAAATTCCAAAGAAGAATATAATAAATATCAGGAAGGCTATCATCTGTATCTGAGCGATCAAGAACCAGATGAAGATTTTATCACAGAAAATCTTTATAAAGAAATCGTGACAGTTTATCAAGAAAATGGAATTCGGATTCAGCAGATTACACCCAAATATATAGAATCCGAAAAAGAATTTGATATCACAATTCAGATAGAAAAAAGAGGGCAGGAAAAACCGATTAGTTTTTCTTACCGTTTAGAATTTGATGGAGTGGAAACAGGAAAAAGAGAAACCGCAGAGATCTCCTTTCTAGAAACCGATCATCAAAGCGCTTCCATCTATACGATCACCAAAAGATGTCGTGCGCTTCCAGTAAAGGGAGTAAAGGGAAGTATCCGAGTGGAGGAAAAAAGCTTTTCGATTCATTTTGGCGAAAAAGAGATTCACCCATCTGTGAAAGCAGAAAATTCCTTTTTTATTACAGAAAAGAAGGTAAAACAAGAATTTTTGGATCAATATTATAAAAATGCGATGGAAGAAGTTGTGAGAAATACCAATATTCAAGGAATCTGCCTCGCCAGAATCTCTGTTCTGAAAGCAGGAGAAACCTATCTAATTGGAACAGTAGAATCCATGCCATTTCATCAGTTCGTTTATACAAATCCTTTAGCACAAGTGATGAATGAACTCACCCTTCAAGAAGAAGAAAAAGCAGGATATACCTACGGTCTGCCCTCAGAAAAAAGAGATGGAACGATAAGAGAGGATATACAAAGAAATTGGACTGCCTGCGGAGAAGCTGTCATTCAACTTGGCTTCGGCGGATTAAAGGGGCAGCAGTTTTTTACAGAAGAGATAGTACATGGATTAGGGCTTGGAGTGGTCTATATTTTGCTCGGAGAAGCAGATGATATGGGAGATACCAGTTCGATTATCTATGGCGCACAGGATATTTTTGAACAGCGGACACGCAAAGTACCATTAAAAATGGCAGCCAAAATTGATGTGACCAAAGGAACTTTTCAAATTGGGATAGAATGTCTGGAAGATACCATAGAACAACAAGTCAAAATTCATTGGATAGCAATCAAAGATAAGCGAGAAAAACAGACGATCAAAGAAAAGCGCACGCTAAAAATTCAGCCTGATATGGCAAATGTATTAGTTCGAGAGAATTATTATTTTGAAGCCTTGCTGCAAGGAGTCAGCGACAGCCGTGTATTCTGGTCTGTAAAAGAGGCAGAGGGCGGAAGTATTGATGAAAATGGAATGTATACCGCCCCAAACCAGCCCGGCGTATATGAAATTATAGCAAAGAGCATGGACGAAGAAAACCTTACTGCTTCCACTTATGTAGTAGTAAGAGAGAAATAAGAAATAAGTTGTAAAATGACAGGGGTGATCGTGTGGTAATCGAGGCACTGAAACATCGGTATTATGTGATTCATAAAACAGAAGAAACACCAAAATATGAGATTTATTGCTGCAGAGAATATATAGACGCTCAGCATAATACATATGATGTATATTGCGTAAAAGAATCCTTGCTGATACAAAAGCTGATTTTAGAACTAACAGATAAAGAAAAAGAAGGAAATTTTACAGATTTATATGAATGTTTTTCAAAAGATGGAAAACTGTATCTCGCAATGGTACATAAAGAGGGCTTCCCTCTAGAAAAAAAACTAGAAGAGGAAGACTGTCCTCTAAAAGAGAGAATACAGATAGGGCAAAACCTGTTAGAACAGATACTACTGCTTTCCATACCAGACTATTTTCTCTCTGGATTATGGGAAGGCGGTCGGATTCTAGTAGATCAGGGATTATCCGTTGGCTTTCGCTATCGTTTAGAAGGAATTTTATTGACCGAAAAAGAGCAAAAAGCTCAGATTCAAAAAGGACTTTCTGATCTATTTGAAACACTTTTCCAAAAAGAAATTGTACTAGAAAAGTGTGAAGCAATTCCCAAATTTATAAAAAACCTAAAAGAAGGGGAACTTGTTTCCATACGAGAAATTTATCAGGAATATAAAGAACTTTGTGAAACATTGAAAGAGTTAAGCGGGAAAGGGAATATCCGTCCGAATACATTTCTCTTTCGCGTCTGGGATAAGATCAAAAAAGGATTTCCCTATGTAAAAAAAATATTCGCTACCATCATTATTTTTTTACTGGCAGGATATCTAATTTATACCATTTTATACCCATCTGATACCGTAACATGTCTAAAATATGAAACAATCGGAACTTTAACCATAGAGGAAATACCGAATGAGGAGTGAGAAAAAATGGCAGACATACAGAGGATATTAAAAAAAGGAAGCAAAAGGCTTATTACAGCAATTAAGATGCCATTTGTTACTATTTACAGAAAAATAAAGGCGATGACAAATCCAGATGCCATTGTAACAACTGTAATTAATGATGTAAAAAAAGAGGCAAAAGATCTGACACAAAAAAAACCAACATCTTTCAAAGACTATTTTATAGTCGGGAATTACTATATCGCAAAGAAACTGGTGCTATTTTCTATACTTGCCGTTATTTTTCTTCCTCTGCTCTATATCCGGTTTTTACACCCTATCGTTGTATCAAGATTTTTTACAAAAACAATGGTATTAAATTCCAATGAACAAGCAAATTATAACGGAAAAGTACGCTTATTGGACAGAGAAGGCGGCAATGTTATTTTTGTCGGAAGGCTTACAGACGGAAGAATTAATGGAGAAGGCACTCTCTATGATTATAATGGAAATCTGCTTTATCAAGGCGGTTTTTTAATGGAACTCTATTCTGGAACAGGACTGCTCTATTATCCAAACGGAAGAATCGCCTATAAAGGAGAATTTTCCTTAAATCAGTATAACGGAGAAGGTATTCTCTATTATGAAACAGGTGGGATTCAATATGACGGCAGTTTTCTAGATGGATTATATGAAGGAAATGGGCGGCTCTATGGAGAAAATGGAAATCTGCTTTATGAAGGAGATTTTGTAAAAGGAACATTTGAGGGTAGCGGAAAAGAATATTATCCAGACGGAAAACTAAAATATCAGGGCAGCTTCATACAAGGTTACTATCAGGGAGAGGGAATTTTTTATCAGACAAATGGAGAAACAAAATATCGAGGGCAATTTACAAATGGTCTATACGATGGAAAAGGAACACTTTATGATGGAACAAAACTGTTATATCAAGGTGAGTTTATCAATGGAGTCTATGAAGGAACAGGAAAACTCTATGAAGAAGATAACATAATAGCAGAAGGAAATTTCCTAGAAGGAAACTTTCAAAACGGATCTACTTCCCTTTACGATGAAGAAGGAAACTTGATTTACCAAGGCGGAATTTTAGATGGAAAAAGAAATGGAAAAGGTCTTGCCTATCAAGATGGAAAAATACTTTATGAAGGAGAATGGAAAGAAGATACTTATAGTGGAGAGGGAACTCTTTACACAGAAGAAGGCACTATCTTATATCAGGGAGAATTTGTAGAAGGACTCTATAGCGGCAAAGGGACTCTATATACAGAAAAAGAGCAAATACTCTATACAGGAGAATTATTAGAAGGGCTATACGAAGGCGAAGGGAAACTATACCAAGAAGAAACCCTGCTCTATGAAGGCGGCTGGAAAGAGGGTATCTACGAAGGCGAAGGAAAACTGTATCAAGGAGAAACCCTACTCTATGAAGGCGGCTGGAAAGAAGGCATCTACGAGGGCGAAGGAAAGCTGTATCAGGGAGAAACCTTACTCTATGAAGGTGGCTGGAAAGAAGGTATGTATGAGGGAAAGGGAAAATTATATCAAGAGGGAAAATTAGTCTATGAAGGGAATTTTAAAGAAGGACAAAAAGAAGGAACAGGAGCTAGTTATGACAAGAAAGAACGGTTGGTATATGATGGAGAATGGGTAAAAGATCGCTATCAGGGCAAAGGAAAACTTTTTGATACAGAGAGCGAAAACCTCTTATATGAAGGTGGATTTTATAAGGGATTATATGAAGGAGAAGGAGTTCTTTATGAAATATCCACGAATATTATAAGGTATCAGGGAGAATTTCATGTCGGACTCTACAATGGACAGGGAGTTTATTATACTTCTTCTGGTTCAAAGCGATATGAAGGCGCTTTTGTGCTCGGAAATTTCCACGGACAAGGCATTTTATACAATCCTGAAGATGGAGCAATAGAACAAGAAGGAGAGTTTCGTAAAGGTGTGTTAGTGAGATCTGTAGAGAAAGAAACTGAACCAGAAACGACAGAACCGATTTCAACCGAAGAAGAAACTCAAGTATCTCAGGCAGAAGAACCAGAAACGGAATCGATAAATTTTCAAAGTCCGAAAGAATAAGTATGAAGACCAAAGGGGTCGCTCCAGAAAGACACGATTCCAACGAAGCCGCGCTCTCGCTCCGTTCCAGACGTAGCGGACACTAAATTCGCTGTTTCGCTTCTTGCGAAACTGCTCATTAAGTGCCGACGTCTTCCAAGGGGCTTCTTTTGGAACAGTGTCTTTCTTCCGCTAGTTCGTGACATAGATGAGTTTGTGAGGTGATATGGCGAATGTATCAAGGGTTATCTACATAATGAAGTCATAACTCTCACTTTCCGTCCATTCTATCATTTCAAATATAGAAAAAAGAAAAATGATTTTAGAAAATAAATGTTAGGTTGTTTTTACAGTATATGGAACTTAGCGATTTTAGGTGGTAGTGATTCAAAGTTATTAATCTGTATCAAGTAATCATTTCAGTTTATGAAACCATATGGTGAGGGTTATCATAAGTGGTAACAGTTATTTAACATTTTGAGAATAAAAAAATTTTTCTTTTTTAGATAGGTATAGTTTTTTTTATTTTTTTGGAATAGCCAATAAACTAGCGAAAGCAGGCAACTATTCCAAAAGAAGCCCCTTGGAAGACGTTGGTACTTAATGAGCAGTTCCGCTAGGGGCTGCGAATTTAGTACCGCTACGTCTGGAACGGAGCGGGAGCGCGGCTTCGTTGGAATAGTTACCTGATGAAGCGGAATTTTAGTTCAAAAGTAGAAAAGTATCATATTGATTTCTGAAAAGTAGGAGAGAAAGTTGAATCGGAACTTTGGTCAAAAATAAGGAGGAAATGATGGCAGGGTATACAGCTATTGCAGATATAGGAAATGCACTGACAGAACTTCTGCGCTTGAATATAGTACCAGAAGTTTTGGCAAATGAGGAGAGTATAGGGGTATGCAGCCCAGAGGATAAAGGCGATTTTTTGCTGGGGCTTTATTTGTATGATATCAAACAGAGTGAAGTATTCCGAAATAGTGAAATGCAGATAATGGACAGTAAAAGACAGAAGTATCCGCCGGTAAACTTGGAACTATATTATATGCTGACAGCTTATTCAAATGGAGATGTAAAGTTTCGTTCTTTAGAGGAACATAAGATATTAGGGAAAGTGATACAAGTTTTTACAGATAATAGTATTTTAGATGCCTCTACGTTAAAACCGATGACAAAACCAGATGAATTTAGTATTCGTTTAGAGATGCTGTCGCTGTCTTTAGAGGAGAAGATGAAAATTTGGGCATTTCCAAATAAGCCATATAAACTTTCGGTATTTTTTAAGGTAGCTCCTGTGGAATTGGAATCTCTTCGGATCAGAGAGGTACGGCGTGTTATGGATATTCAGTTTACGGTAAAGGAGCATGGAGTGAATGGAAAGTAGGATAAAAGGTCAGATTAGCGTACATGTTTCACTGATTCTTTTTTTGATTGATGATTATACAGGGAGGAGAATTTCTTCTTCGGCAGTGCAGATCCGGGTAGAGGGAGCAGAAAAACCGATTTATAAAAAAGAGGGATATTATATTTTTACTAATCTTCAAAAGAAAGAGGTTATAGTGTCGATTCAAGCGCCAGAGTATCAGACAGTAAAAAAGTTAATTGATTTACAGGAATTAGAAGGAGGAGAACCGCTTGTAAAAATTCGGCTTCAGCCCGGAAGATGTTATTCTCTTTTAAATGAAATGACAGTTCTCACTGGAAAGACAGAACCTTTTTCGATTCTGCGGGCGGCATCTGTGCAGAGCAGTTATTTTTATCGTTTGTTATATGATTATAAAAAAGAAAAGGAAAATCAGATTCATATTTTTAATTTAGCTAAGGCAGATTTAGAGGCAAAAAGTTTTTTGATTTGGCAGAGAGATGTGGGAGAGTATGAATTTTTTGATATCGGGAAGGCACTAGAGAAAGAGGGAGAAGTTTTTGAAGTAGAAGCATTAAAGAAGGAATATAAAAAGGCAGCGACTAAGATTTTTCCTGTTTTTTTAGGACAGGCAGATGAAGAGGGAAGTTTTTTTCTTGCGATGGGGAATTTAGAAGGAGAAGAGGCAGAAGTTATTTTAGAAGTGGTTACGGGGAAGGAAAAGAGAGAGATGATAAGAAAGGTTAGAGTAGGGAAAGAAAATATCTTAACACTATTTTAAAAATACCAGATAAGAGAAATGGAGGAGATGAAAAATGGGATTTGTAGTCTGTGGCGGTGCGATGTGTATGTGTTCTTTTGGGGCAGCGCCTTCTTCGTTCATGGTGACGCCGGAAAATCAGGTTATGACCATGATGCCAATAGCAACTATTATGGATAATGTATCAATGAAAAATATTATGCCTTTTGGCATGTGCAGTTCTCTTGCTAATCCGCAGGTGGCGTCTGCGACAGCAGCCGCATTAGGAGTGCTGACACCGATGCCTTGTATTCCAGTGATAACAGCTCCGTGGACGCCGGGGTCTGCAACCGTGCTCATTGCAAATAAGCCAGCTTTGAATAATTCTAGCAAATTGATTTGTAATTGGGGAGGAGTGATTCAAATTACGAATCCGGGGACGACAAATATACAAGTTCCTTGAGGAAATTTAGGAGGTAGGACAATGAAAGTGCGCTTTGGACTGCAGGCAAAATTTTTTGTGATGTATCTGGTATTTGGGCTGGTGATTTCATTTGGAATGTATATGATCGTACAAAATAGTTATGTTTCTGTTATTTATGAAAACTATTATGAAAATGCGATTGGAATAGGAAATTTGGCGGCAGGTATTTTAGACGGAGATAAGGTGACAGAATACGCGACGACGTTAGAAGAAGATGAGGAGTATTTACAGTGGAAAGAGCGATTAAATAATATAAAAGAGAGTATGGGGACGTATTATTTGTATGTGATGTATCCTGTGACAGAAGATAAGGTAATTTATATTTTAGAAGCAGAGTTTACGGAGGAACAGAGAAAGAAGATTTCTGCTTCAGAAGGGACGCTAGGAGAAGAGGTTACTTCTTGGAATTCTTTTAAAGCAGCGAAAGAAGTGCTTCAAACAGGACTGCCGAGCCAGTCCATTGAAGTCACGACAACGGTTCAAGTAGCAGATGTGGAAACATTAGGGTCGGTCTATGTTCCGGTGTTTGATTCTGAGCGGAAAGTGGTGGCTGTCATCGGGGTGGACGTGTTGATGTCGGATATTAGTGCTTATATTAAAAATACAACACAGTGGATGGTGACCTCAATTGTTTTGTTCTGTCTGATCAGCTTTTTGATCATGCTTTTTATTATTCGTTTTTCTGTGGTCAAACCGATGAAGGTGTTGGAAAAACATGCAGAAGAGATGGAAAATAATATTTTTGGGAATCAGATCGCTGTGCGTGGAAGTGATGAAATCAGTGAGATTTCTAGAGTATTTAACCGAATGAATACCAGCATTGGAAAGCATCTAAAGGAAGTAGAAGTAATTAATAATGCTTATTATAAATATGTCCCTTCGGAACTTTTTCAGATGTTGGGAAGAAATGTGGTGACAGATGTCAAATTAGAAGATTATACCGACAGGGAAATGACGGTAATTTCTTATAGAATCAGTAATTTTGATGAGATCGCAAAGCAGATAGATACTAAACAGATCTTTCGTTTTATTAACCATATTCTCACTCAGGCAGTCCCGATTGTTACAGAAAGAAAAGGGATTATTGAGAAATTTGAAGAGAGTGGATTTCGAGCATTTTATACAGAAAGCTGTGAAGAAAGTTTACTTTCTGCGATTGCTGTTTGTGATAGAATGAAGAATTTTTATGATACTTATAGTAAA
Organism: uncultured Eubacteriaceae bacterium; assembly: GCA_947643285.1. Classification (GTDB taxonomy): domain Bacteria; phylum Bacillota; class Clostridia; order Lachnospirales; family Lachnospiraceae; genus MGBC136627. Next base: position 3,877 of record CANRVK010000004.1, on the reverse strand, counting down.
GAGGCTTTGGAAATAGTTCTTTTGGGATTTGGGATTTCTTATGGGTCTGTGCGGCTGGGCATTGTAGGACATGATGAGCGCATGTCTGTAGTTTCGGTAGCGAAGTATACGATTATGGCTGATTTTTTGAGGAGTATTTGTAGAAAGTATTATGCATCGATTTTGATTACAGCGGAAGCTGCTATGAAGATTGATGGATTTCAAGAAAAATATCACAGCCGTTTTCTGGGATTTGTTTATAATTCTTATACTCGGCGTGTAGAAAAAATCTATGATGTTTATGACGGAGATATAGAAAGTACGAAGCAGGCGAAGAATCAAACAAAACAGCAGTTTGAGCGAGGGGTGGAATTGTTCTGTATTCGGAAATTTATGGAGGCTCGGACACAGTTTGTTTCGGTATTAAAACAGAATCATGCAGATGCGGCGGCGCGGGAATATCTTTATCTGTGCAATCAATATTATCAGATGGAAGAGGATTCTTCGGTGGAAATTTATATTGAAAAGTATGAATAGGGATTTAAGTTAGTGAATTTAGGATAAAAAAGCAGAAAATGGGGAGGAGGATACAGATGGGGTATCGGGGAGATGTTCCATATAAAGAGAATAAAGAATATTTACAGGAGCAGATCATTGGTTTAAACCGTTTTCTGTCTGAACGACTTCATTTGTATGACGGGGAAAGACAGGCGATGTTTTTAGTCCGAAAAATGGAAGAGAGGATGTGTAAAAAGGAACTTTGGGAGAAAAGCTGTTATCAGGAAATATGGGAACAAAATCAAAGCAGGATAGAACTCAGTTTAGAACTTGGAAGAGTGTTGTATTTAGAGAGAATATTGAGATATTTTGAGGAGAAAGAATTTTTTCGGCAGGTATTTTTATTGGCGTTTTTATGGGAAACAGATGAATGGTATCGGCAGTGTCTGAGTATTTTGTTGGGAAAAGAAATAGAAAGACTGACTTTGGGTGATGTTATGACCATATTTTTTATGGATACAGGGGCAGAACATATGGAAGTGTTTGATAGAGTATCAGAGGATTTGGGAGTTTTTCGGATTTTTTTTCCAGAATTTCAGGAAGGCACTCATTTGTTCCGGCAGCCGGTTGTATGTGATGCCAGATTTTCAGATTATTTTTTAGATACAGATTTTTTTTATTCGAGAGGAACGAGCGAGCTGACTGTTTCAGAGCAGAATGGGGTGATATTCGCAAGAGAAGGGGAAAAAAAACGATTACTTTTGGCTATAGAGGAAGAAGAAGTGCCGATTTGTCTGCTTTATGGAGAGAAGGGGAGCGGAAAGAAGACTTTATTGGCGAAGATGGCAGAGGAGCGAGGGGAAAGATTGTTGTTGTGCAGATTAGACGACAAGGCAGATAGTTTGAAGTCTTCTCTTCATGCGATTTATATGCAGATGCGTTATGCTTTGCGAGATGCGATAGTGCGGAAATTTTTGTTGGTGTTACAAGGGTTTGAGGAATTAGAGGAGAAGAAAGTCAAAGAGTTTTTTTCTTTTATTCGGAAAGAAATTTTTCCTTATGTGAAAGAGATTTATTTACTATATGATAGGGAAGAGTGCAGTATAACAAAAGAAGGGCTGTATTTTGTTCCATTTCATTCATTGACAGAAAAGGAAAGGCTTATGGTATGGGAGCATTATAGAAAGAGATTGTCAGAGAAGGTAATGGTATCAGAGAAAGTGGTGTTAGAAGAAATTGCCAATACTTTTGTGATGACACCAGGGCAGATAAAACAGGCATGGGAAGATGCTTATTTAGAGGCAAAAGGCGAGGAAGAAGGAATTACGCAAAATATATTGTATCATGCGTGTTATGCGCAGCTTGGACACCCGATGGGGGATAACGCGACTCTAGTGAAATCAGAGTTTACGATGCAGCATCTTAAGATAGACGAAATGGAAAAAAAGATACTTTCCGATATCTGTGATTGTATCCGCTGCCGGAATAGGGTGATGAGAGAGTGGCAGTTTCAAAGAGTAGTGCCTTATGGCGCAGGGATTACTGTTTTATTTGCCGGACCGCCCGGAACAGGAAAGACTATGGCGGCACAGGTAATCGCAAATGAACTGCATATGGAGCTGTATAAAATTGATTTGTCACAGGTGATTGATAAATATGTGGGAGAAACAGAAAAAAATATCCGTCGGATTTTTTCTCAGGCGAAAAAAAGTCATTCGATTTTGTTTTTTGATGAAGGAGATGCTATTTTTCATAAGAGGTTAGAGGCGACAAATTCCAATGAGCGTTTCGCCAATATTGAATCTTCCCTGCTTTTGCAGTGTATTGAGGAATATGATGGAATCGCTATTCTCGCCACGAATCATTTTAGTTCGATAGATCCGGCGTTTATCAGAAGATTTAAGTATTATCTGCTTTTTCGAGAGCCAGATAAAAAAATCCGTTATGAAATCTGGAAAGAAGTTTTTCCAAAAGAAGCGCCTCTGTCAGAAGAAGTGGACTTTGAAGTGCTGGCTGAATTATTTGAACTGACTGGGGCTGTAATTAAAAATGTAGCATTGACAGCGGCTTATCTTGCCGCAGCGAGAAAAGAAGAAATTACACTTTTGGATATTTTAACAGCAGTAAAAAGAGAAATGTATAAAAATAATTTAATTTTAACTAGGGAGAAGTTAAAAAGTCTGGGTTATCTTTATGACGAACTTTTATAGAAAGGAGTAGACAATGGGAAATACTTTTGATTCGGAATTAAAGGGAAAGCTTGAGGAAGCAGGAGAAGTATATTCTAATATATGTATCCATAATGCAGAATCGAAGTTAAGGACATTTGAGGATTGGAAGCAGGATAGACAAGAATTTTATCAGCATTATCAAGATGCGATAGAAGCGGCAATTTCTTATTATTATCAAGATGGCAAATGGCAGCTTAAATCTTCTAATCGCATATCTCGTATGTTAGATGCTTATATTTGGGATAACGGATTGGATATGAAGATGACAACGGGAGAATCTCGTGAAGAGAGAGAAAGAAAAAACCAACAATCACAGGATAATGAAACGGTAAAAAAGGTTAGAGGAAGAAAGCAGACTGCAGATTTACTCGGGGAAGATATTACAAAAAGAAATAAAGACGCTTTAAATAAAAATTCAAAATCAGATCAAAAATATGATTTATCAGAGGGAAATGAGCAGGAATTAAAACATGATAATTTAAGTGCAGATCAGATGAAGGGATTACAGGATATTTCCAGATGGCTTTATCGGAATGTAGATGATACGGGACTTCTTGGAGATTCGGCATATGAGTTTGTGCATCTTTTTGTGGAAAAGCAGCCAGCGCGTTTAAAACTGCTCGCTTATTATTTGGTGGAAAAGAAGAGGAGGAAAGCGCCAGATATCAGTGATATTTATTTTTCTCAGACTTCTTATGTGCCTAATTTAGAAGAATTTAAAAACCAGATGATTGCTACGAAATTTAAGTTTTGGAAAAGGGTGGACGGTTCTCATATTTATTGGGATAAATTAGGGGAAAGTATGAGGATTGCGATAAATGCACAAGGGGTTATCGCGAGCTTTGCCAGCCTTGCAGAGATGGAACAAAAGGAAAGTCAAGGTGCTTCTAATACAGACAAGCAGAGTCCTGCTGATACACAGCCGCCTGCCACAGAAGAGCAGCAGATAGAAGAAGCAGCAAAAAACAGACGGATTTATTATGCAAAAGTAGTCCGCTGTGGATTTGAATTAGCAGATATGATTCGGGAACAGGACGCGGAAGAGAAAAGAGAGAAAAAAGAAGCATTGAGTAAACAGATTCATGATAAGGGGAATGAATTTCGGGAATGTTATATGAAAATGAGGGAAGCGGACAGTACGCTGGTATCATTGGGAAGAGAAACAGATG